>NZKC01000028.1 GCA_002692475.1 Candidatus Pelagibacter sp. | reverse complement strand
TTTTAGATATTAATAAAATTCGTAAATTTTATTGTTTTGAGCCTCAAATTGAGGTTTTTAAAGTTTTAAAGAAAGAATTTAAAAATAATAAAAAGGTAAAGTTACATAATTTTGCTCTTGGAGAAAGCCAAGGTAAAAAAAAAATTTATATATCTAATCTTACCTCATTATCTACGATGTCAAAATTTGATGATAAATCATTTTGGCTTAAATTTAAAAATTTAATAGTTGGTGATAAAAGAAGATCTAATTCAGTTTCAAGGATCAAACAAAAAAAAATTGATATGATTTTTAAAAATATATCTCTAAAAAAAAGTTTTCTTAAGATAGATGTAGAGGGTTACGAATTAAATGTACTTAAAGGATGTGAAAAAAAGATAAAAGAGATACCTTATGTGCTGGTTGAAAACCATACTTTTAGCCAATACCATAATAAATTTAACTTAGTAAACGAATTTTTAAATAACAATAATTTTGTGATTGTTAAGAGATTTTATTATCCAACTTTTCATTATAAGGATGTACTTTATAAAAAAAAAGGGCAGTAAAAACTGCCCTTTTTGAATTTTTGTTGAGATTAATGGGGATTACATTCCCATGCCACCCATGCCACCCATACCGCCCATACCACCAGCAGGCATAGCAGGCGCAGATTCTTTATCATCTGGTTTATCAGCAACCATTGCTTCGGTTGTTACTAACAATCCAGAAATTGAAGCTGCATCTTGCAAAGCTGTTCTAACAACTTTTACAGGATCAATAATTCCTTCTTTAAACATATCAACATATTGCTCGGATTGAGCGTCGTAACCGTTTGTTGATTTATTTGTTTCTAAAAGTTTACCAACAACGACTGATCCATCTACACCAGCATTTTTTGTGATTTGTCGAATTGGAGCTTGAAGCGCACTTTTTACTATCTCTACTCCAGCTTTCTGATCGTCACCTTTTACTTTAACTTTATCTAAATCCTGAGAAGCATAAAGAAGAGCGCATCCACCACCAACAACTATTCCTTCTTCAACTGCAGCTCTTGTTGCGTTTAGTGCATCTTCCACTCTATCTTTTCTTTCTTTCACCTCTACTTCTGTTGCACCACCTACTTTTATAACAGCAACACCACCAGCAAGTTTTGCCAATCTTTCCTGAAGTTTTTCCCTGTCGTAATCTGATGTTGTTTCATCAATTTGTTGCTTTATCTGAGCACATCTTGCTTCTATATCGGATTTCTTGCCAGATCCACTTACAATAGTACTATTTTCTTTATCAACCTTAACTCTTTTTGCAGAACCTAAATCATTTAATTTTACATTTTCGAGTTTAATTCCTAAGTCTTCAGAAATTACTTGGCCACCTGTTAAAATCGCAATATCTTCTAGCATTGATTTTCTTCTATCACCAAAACCTGGAGCTTTAACAGCAACAACTTTTAAGCCACCTCTTAATTTATTTACAACTAATGTTGCTAAAGCTTCTCCTTCTACATCTTCAGAAATAATCATTAAAGGTCTTCCTGCTTGAACAACTGCTTCCAGCAATGGAACCATTGGTTGTAAGTTTGTTAATTTTTTCTCATGTAATAGAATTAATGGGTTTTCTAACTCAGTAGTCATCTTATCTCCATTCGTAATGAAGTATGGTGATAAATAACCTCTATCAAACTGCATTCCCTCAACTACATCTAACTCAGTTTCAATACCTTTAGCTTCTTCAACAGTAATAACTCCTTCGTTTCCAACTTTTTGCATAGCCTTTGATATCATATTTCCAATTTCTTTATCCCCGTTTGCAGATATTGTTCCAACCTGAGCTATCTCATCACTATCTTTAACTTTTTTTGCTGAAGATATTAATTTTTCCTTAACATGGTGAACAGCTGTATCTATACCTCTCTTTACATCCATAGGATTCATTCCAGCAGTAACATATTTACAACCTTCTTTTACTATTGCTTGTGCAAGTATAGTTGCTGTTGTAGTTCCATCGCCAGCTTCATCATTAGTTTTATTGGCAACTTCTTTAACCATCTGAGCACCCATATTCTCAAATTTATCTTCCAATTCAATTTCTTTAGCAACTGAGACACCATCTTTTGTAGTTCGTGGAGCACCGTAAGATTTGTCAATAACCACATTACGACCTTTAGGACCGAGTGTTACTTTTACAGTATTCGCAAGAATATCCACACCTTTTAACATTGATGCCCTAGCATCTGAGTCAAATTTTATTATTTTAGCCATTATAAATCTCCTTAATTATTATTTTGAATTTGAAATACCCATAATGTCAGACTCTTTCATTATGCTATATTCTTTACCGTCTATTTTTACTTCTGTGCCTGACCATTTACCAAAAAGAACTTTGTCTCCAACTTTAACATCCATTGGCATTATCTTTCCGTCCTCTGTTTTTGCACCACCACCAACAGCCACAACTTTACCTTCTTGAGGTTTTTCTTGAGCTGTATCTGGTATGATTATTCCTCCAGCAGTCTTTTCGCTGCTGTCTAAAACTTCTATAAGCACTCTATCGTGCAAAGGTTTAAATTTCATAAAAAACTCCTTTAAATATGACAGTCATATAGANACTCGATACAATTTTTTCAAGATATTGATAAAAATTTATGAACTAAAAAAACCAAAGAAATATGATGATTTTTAAGCTATATCTCCATAATGACCCTTAATTTAGATAAAAAAGGAGTAAAATCCATCGTAAAAGACTTTGACTTATTTTTTATAGATATTTGGGGNGTAATTCATAATGGAATTTCTTTATANGATGAATCGGTAAACGTCCTTAGTGAAATTGAAAATTTAAATAAGGAATATGTTTTATTAACAAATGCCCCCAGACCAAATAAAACTGTTATAAATTTTCTTAAAAAATTAGGTTTAGAAGAAAGTAAATGTGAAAAAGTTTTTACATCAGGAGAAGCAGCACTTAAATATTTAGAATCAGATTATAAAAATCTTAAGTTTTTTCACATTGGGCCAGAACGAGATTTTGATTTGTTTAAACTTTTTGAAAAAAATAAAGTGAACAGAATTGAGGATTGTGATTTTTTATTATGCACAGGATTATTTGACGAATATGATAAAAATTTAGAATATTATAAGAAATTATTTAAAGACAATTTTTCAAAAAAAATGATTTGTACAAATCCAGATTTAATAGTTGATAGAGGGGAAGAAAGAGAATTTTGTGCAGGAACAATCGCTAAACTATTTGAAGATATTGGTGGAGAAGTAAATTATTTTGGTAAACCATATCCATTAGTTTATAATTTATCGACTAATATTAAAAATAAAAAAATATTGTGTATAGGTGATAACTTAAACACCGATATTAAAGGAGCAAATAATCAGAATTTTACATCTTTATTAATATCAAATGGAATACATAAAAAAGAAGTTAAAAATAACTTTGAAAAATTAATGAAAATTTATGATGTAAAAATAGATTATATTCAATCAAGTTTAAAATGGTAAAAAAAATTAAATATTTTGAGAACTCTGATATTACTAAGTCGTATTATAATTCTATACTATTAATAGGAAACTTTGATGGATTACATATTGGGCATCAAAAACTTTTTAAAAAAGCAAAAATATTTCAAAAAAACAAAAAAATTAAAATTGGGGTACTTACATTTGACCCAATACCTAAAATGTTTTTTTTTAAAAATATTAAAAATTATCGAATTTGTAACCTAANGCAAAAATTAAATTTATTCCAAAAATTTAATGTTGATTTCGTAATTAATAAAAAATTTGATAAGAGTTTTTCGAAGATAACTTGTTATAATTTTATTAAGAATATTTTATATAAAAATATAAAACCAAAATATATTTTTGTAAGTAATAACTTTCGTTTTGGAAATAAACGAGAAGGAAATGTCAAATTNTTAAAAGCATTCGAAAAAATTTACCAATATAAAATTATNAAGCCAGAGCCTCTGAAGAAAAAAAATAAAGTAGTCTCTTCGACAGTTATAAGAAAATTATTAGAAAAAGGAAATTTAAAACTTGCTAATAAATTTCTTAATAGAAANTGGTCTGTAGAAGGTATCGTTAAGAAGGGAAGGCAGATGGGAAAAAAAATTGGTTTTCCCACATGTAATATTGATATGGATAATTATGTTATTTCAAAACCTGGCGTGTACGCTGTTAAGATTTATATACAAAAAAGTAAAAAACCTCTTAAAGGTATTGCTAACTTAGGTTATAGACCTACTTTTAATCAAAAGAAAATTTTATTAGAGGTAAATATTTTTAATTTTAGTAGAAATCTTTATAATAAGAAATTAACAGTAGAATTTATAAAATTTATAAGAGGCGAAAGAAAATTTAATGGAATTAATCAGCTTAGAAAGCAAATTCAATCAGATATAAAGATTGCAAAAAAAAACTAAAAATTTATGAGCAAAGAAAATATCAATTTACCAAAAACATCGTTTTCGATGAAAGCAAACTTACCATTAAAGGAGCCAACTTTAGTAGAGTATTGGTCAAAGATTGGTTTATATAAAAAATTAAGAGAGAGTAGAACGGGGAAAGAAAAATTTGTTCTTCATGATGGTCCCCCATATGCAAATGGAAATATACATATGGGGACAGCGTTAAATAAAATATTAAAAGACATTATAATTAAATTTCATCAGATGGATGGAAAAGATTCTGTTTATGTACCAGGTTGGGACTGTCATGGTTTACCTATTGAATGGAAAATTGAAGAACAATATAAAAAGAACAAAAAAAATAAAAGTGATGTTCCTATCGTTGAATTCAGAAAAGAATGTAGAGATTTTGCAAGTAAATGGATAAAAACACATAAGGATCAATTTAAAAGACTTGGAGTAGTAGGCGATTGGGAGAATTATTATTCTACAATGAGTTATGATGCGGAAGCCCAAATAGTTCGAGAACTAGGAAAGTTTTTAAAAGAAGGAAGTCTTTATAGNGGCTTTAAACCTGTACTCTGGTCTACAGTAGAAAAGACTGCTTTAGCAGATGCAGAGGTAGAGTACATGGATCATACTTCNGATACTATATACGCATCTTTNCCTGTAAANAAAACGCAATATAATCAATTAGAAGGNTGTGAAATCATCATTTGGACAACTACACCTTGGACCATACCCGCTAATAAAGCTTTAGCTTTTAATAAATCACTAAAATATTTAATTATTAAAATAGAGGATAATGGAGATTTCCATAATAAAAAGATCGTAGTAGCGAAGGATTTATTAGAAAATTTAATTAATGATTGTGGAATTAAAAAATTTGAAAAATTAAATGAATTTTCTGGTGAAAAATTTATTAAAACAATTTGTAGTCATCCATTTTATAGTATGGGATACGATCATGACATTCCAATGTTAGAAGCAAGATTTGTTACAACGGAACAGGGATCCGGAATCGTTCATTGCGCTCCAAGTCATGGACCTGATGATTTTAATCTATGTTTAAATAATGGTATTAAAGCTTTAGAAACTGTAGACGATGATGGAAAATATACGAACAATATACCTTTGTTTGAAGGAACGCATATTTTTAAAGCAAATAAAGTTATTATAGAAAAACTAAGTGATAGTAAAAAACTTTTAGCAAGTGGAAAATTAAATCATTCATACCCACATTCTTGGAGATCTAAAGCGCCATTAGTACATAGAGCAACACCACAATGGTTTATATCTATGGAAAGTCATGGTTTAAGAAAAAAAGCACTTGAAGCAATAGACAAAACAGATTTTTTCCCAAGCAAAGGTAAAGAGAGATTAAGATCAATGATAGAAACAAGACCAGATTGGTGTGTTTCTAGACAAAGAGTTTGGGGAGTTCCATTACCGATTTTTATCTCTAAAAAAGATGGAAAAGTTTTGGTTGATGATGAGGTTTTTGAAAATATTGCAAAAATTTATGAAAAAGAAGGTTCTGATTGTTGGTTTTCTGACGACCCTCAAAGATTTTTAGGAAAAAAATATAATGTCAAAGATTATGAAAAGTTAAAAGATATCGTTGAGGTTTGGTTTGATAGTGGTTCAACACATTCCTTTGTTTTAGAAAAAAGGGATGATTTAAAATGGCCTGCTTCCATGTATCTTGAAGGCTCAGATCAACATAGAGGATGGTTTCATTCATCATTATTAGAGTCATGTGGAACAAGGGGTGAGGCACCATTTGAGAAAATTCTTTCTCATGGATTTGTAGTCGATGGGAAAGGTCTTAAAATGTCCAAATCTACTGGAAATGTTATTTCTCCAGATGATATATTAAAAAAATATGGAGCAGACATCCTAAGAGTTTGGGTAGCCTCATCTGATTATGCAGAAGATCTAAGAATTGATTATTCTATATTGGAACAACATGCTGAGGCNTATAGAAAAATAAGAAATACGTTTNGATATTTATTGGGGAATTTNAACGATAACTTTTCTGAGAGCAACTCTANAAATCTAAATGTAAGAAAACTACCAGAACTAGAGCAGTANATGCTTCATAAAATNTTCGANTTGAATAAAAATTTTATGAATAACTTNGAATCTTATAATTTTCATTCATTATATAAAGAGCTTTTAAATTTTTGTACNGTTGACTTATCNTCTTTTTATTTTGATATNAGAAAAGACACACTTTATTGTGATAGNGTAGATTCTCNAAGAAGAAAAGATTGTATTTTGGTTTTNAATACAGTTTTAGATTGTTTACTAAAATGGTTCGCNCCNATTCTATCNTTTACAACAGAAGAAATATTTAAACTATTAAATAAGAGTTCTGAAGAAAGTATTCATTTNAAAAAATTTCCTTCGATNAAAGAAGATTGGAAAAATGAAACAATTAAAGAAAATTGGAACAAAATTATNAAAATNAGAGATGAAACAAACTCGAGTATAGAAAANAAGAGAGAAGAAAAATTAATTGGCTCNAGTTTGGAAGCATCAGTAAAAATATATTTAGGAAAAAGCATGTTTAACTTTGCCAAAGATTATGATTTTTCAGAGATTTGNATAACTTCATCAGCAGAAGTAATACAAGATGAAAAATTAAATGAAGATATTANAGTTGTGACTGAAAAAGCGTTAGGNGAAAAATGTAAAATTTGTTGGAAGATAGCTGAGAAAAAATGCAAAAGGCATGGTCCTTGTCCTTTTAATAAATGAGCAAAACCAATATAAAAAAATTTATTTTTTANTTTTTAANAATATNAATNGTATTTGTTNTAGACAGAGTATCAAAAATTTATGTAATAAACTATTTTGAAAATACTNNAGANACTGAANTATATTTAAGTAATTTNTTAAATATAATATTAGTTTGGAATGAAGGNATAGGNTTTGGCTTATTATCNTTNCAAGATGGNNNTATATATAACTTTATTACATTAATAATTATTNTAATTAATTTGATTATTATTTATTTNATTTATAAATANAAAGACATAAGGNGTTTTCTTCTAACTTTGGTNTTGGGTGGATCATTAGGTAATTTGTTTGANAGAATAGCTTTNTCAGCTGTTCCAGATTTTATTGANTTTAATTATAATAATTTTCATTGGTTTATATTTAATATAGCTGATATTTTTATAACTATAGGTGTGATATGCCTTATTTTTGTTGAATTANTTTTAAATAACAAGAAGCTAAAAAATGAANATGAATAAAAAAATTATTATATACTTTTCATGTCTTCTACTTTTATTTTCATGCAAATCTATTAAAGATGGTTTGACAGGAAAAAAACAGGAGAATAGTGATGAATTTTTAGTCATAAAAAAAAATCCTCTTGAAATTCCTCCAGAATTTAACGAGTTACCAGTTCCACAGAGCGAAAAAAGAGATGATGAAGCTAATTCTGTAGATGAAGAAATAGAAAATTTAGTAAAATCGATTAATAAAGGTGAAAAAGCCAAGTCAGATAATACCTCTGCTGAAGAATTTGTNATTAAAGAGATTAACAAAAATTAATGTTAAAAAAAAATATCNAATTTANANCATTTTTAAATATAAAAAAAAATAAAACNCTAGAGAAGAGGTTACAAAAAAAAATCAATTATTATACACAACAAAAATTAGTAAAAAGTTTTTCAAATAATTATTCGTATACCTTTCAAAAAATAAATTTAANTAAATATAAGANTTTTAAAAATTTTAATATTATTGGAATGGGTGGATCTTCTTTAGGTATTAAAGCTATATATAGTTTCNTTAAACCNAAAATAAAAAAAAATCTTTTTTTTCATTGATAATATAAATACGAAAAAAAATCATAATAAAAAAAANAAAATNCTGAATATAATAATATCNAAATCAGGAAANACTTTAGAAACNATTTCNAATTTTGAGAACTTGAAGAATAAAAAAAACAATTTATTTATTTGNGAAAACTCTAATAATTATATTAGAAGACTCGCAAATAAANTNAAAAATGAAATTGTAGAGCATAGAAATTATATAGGTGGTAGATATTCTGTTTTGTCAGAAGTTGGCATGTTACCNGCAACATTAATGGGACTAAATNCAAAAAAATTTAAAANATTTGATTATCTGATAAAAAATAAAAAATTTATCAATTNACTTATTGAGAATGTTAGCTCTACAGTNNCTNTNATAAATAAAAAAAAATTTAATTCAATAATATTAAACTTTGATGAAAACTCTGAGGATCTATTTAAATGGTATCAACAATTAATATCTGAAAGTTTAGGAAAAAAATCAAAAGGATTATTACCCGTAGTTTCAAATTTACCAAGAGATAATCATAGCATGATGCAGCTATATTTAGATGGACCAAAAAATAGTTTTTATACATTTTTCGATGTCTTAGACAATCCTAAAAAAAATTATTTGGCTAATATTAAATTGGCTCAAAAAAAGGCTACACAAATAGTATTTAAAAAAAAACAAATTCCATTTAGAACTTTTGATTTGATTAACCGTTCTGAAGACTCCTTAGGTGAAATGTTCACTTTTTTTATGCTTGAAACTATATTATTAGGAGAAGCGATAAAGGTAAATCCTTTTGATCAACCTTCTGTAGAACTCATTAAAACTGAAACGAAAAAAATTCTTAAGAATTTATAGTTTAATAAAAAATATTTTCGACAATCCATAATTTTTTTCCANAAGAATATTGTAATTTTGATTAATATTGTCGTTATCTTTTTTATTTCTGTGCATAATAATGATCCCATCCTCACTTAAAATATCTGATTCATTAATTAATGTTAATAACTCATTTATTTTAAGTTCTTTGAATGGTGGATCACAAAAAATCAAATTAAAATTAACTTCAAAATCTTTTTTTTTTAACTTTTTAAATATATCATCATTAATTATCTCTATTTTTTTTTCTTCGTTTAAAGATTTAATATTTTTTTTTAAGATATTTAGTGCAGGAGTATAGTTTTCACAAAAAATAACTTTTTTTGCTCCTCTTGAGATACACTCCAAACCAAATGACCCTGATCCTGAAAAAAGATCAAGAACATTTGATTCTTCCATATTAATTTTTACACTTTTTGAATGATTTAAAAGGTTAAATAAAGATTCTTTTACAATATCTTTTAAAGGTCTGGTTAAATTATCAGTTGGTTGAGCTAGCTTCTTTCCTCTAAATTTTCCTGAGATAATTCTCATACACTTGTAACTTTGTATCCAATATCTTTTCTGTAAAAACCTTCTTTCCAATTAATTTTATTAAGAATTTTCAAAGCTTGGTTTTTACTATTTTCAAATGAGTTAGATGTTACAACTATATTTAATACTCTTCCACCAGTAGCAAATAATTCTTTATTTTCATATTTGGTCCCAGCATGAATAACATATTGTCCATTTTCAATTTCTAAATCACTAACATTATTTAATTTAACCTTTTTCGCATAAACTCCTGGGTAGCCATTAGAACATAATACAATACATAAACTTTTTTTATCAAACCATTCTATATTTTCAGAACTTAAATTTCCATCACAACAAGAAACAATTATTTTGCCAAAATCTGATTTAAGCAATGGAAGAATAGTTTGACATTCTGGATCTCCCATTCTCACATTGTATTCAATTAAATAAGGTTCATTATCAATAATCATTAGACCAACATATAAAAATCCTACATACTCTGTAGATAATTTTCTTAAGCCCTTCAAAGTTGGTTCAATTATTTTTTTTTTAATTTTATTTTCTAAATCAGGATTATTTAATCTAGATGGAGAATAAGCACCCATACCCCCAGTATTTGGACCAGTGTCGGCCTCTCCAACTCTCTTATGATCTTGAGCAGTCTGAAATGATTTATATTCTTTTCCATCGCAAATTATAAAATAGCTCATTTCTTCACCAATCAAAAATTCCTCAACTAAAATAACCTCTGCTTTTCCAAACTTCCCATCAAATATTTCGTTAACAGCGTTTATTGCATCTAGTTTTGATTTACATATGTAAACACCCTTTCCAGAGGCAAGGCCATCTGCCTTTACCACAATTGGATATTTCGAATCTTCTAAATAACTAATTGAATCTTTTTTATTTTCAAATATTTCAAAATTAGAAGTTGGTATATTGAATTCTTTACAAATTTTCTTTGTAAAAATTTTTGATCCTTCCAGTTGTGATGCTATTTTATTTGGTCCAAATATTTTTATTTGAGTATTTTTAAAAAAATCTACAATTCCATTTACAAGTTGTTTTTCAGGACCTACAACTAATAACTTTATATTTTTTTCGATCGATTTTTTTTTAATCTCATCAAAATTATCAATGTCTATTTCAATATTTTCAGCTATTAAACTCGTGCCCGCGTTTCCTGGAAAGCAATATATTTTTTCAATTAAACTAGATTGTTTTAGTTTTATACATAGCGCATGCTCTCGGCCACCGCTTCCAATAATTCCAATATTCATATATATTTAATATATCTAAAATATGAAAAATAAATTAGCTAAATTAAAATATTTACCTAACAATTATGAAATTCTTGANTCTGGTGATCATGTAATATGTGCAGTATCTAATAAAAAAATACCCTTGGAAAATCTAACTTATTGGAATGTTAAATTACAGGAGGCATATTATTCTTATATTGAAGTATCAAAAAAAAAGGAGGAAAAGTCTTAGATTATAGCTTCCACCTATTATGAGTTAAAATCCATTGTTCTGGATTCTTTAAAACCATTTTTTCAAGAATATAATTTAATTTTTCTGTTATTTGCGCTAGATTTTCATCTTTAGCAAAATAAATAGGTTTATTAATTATTAATCTAAAATTATATTTCTCAATTCTTTCGATATAAATGCTAACCACAGGACAATTAAATTTTTTAACCAACTGTGCTGGAATTGTCGTTGTGAAAGCTTCTCTNTTAAAAAAATTTGATTTAATNCCCTCAGTTACTCTTTGATCAATCATCAATGCTATAGAAACATTTTTTTTNAATAAATTTAAAATTTCTCTTATACCNGACAANCCCTTTTTAATTTGAATTTTACATATATGCTTTATTCTTATCTTTTCCATCGTCTTATTTAAAAAGAAATTATTTAAAGGTCTATAAATAGCCCCAAGGTTTATACCTTCTTTTTGAATTTGCATAGCCATTAATTCAAAATTATTAAAATGACCAGAAACAAAAACTACAGGTATATTTTTTTTTCTAATGTCATTTAAGTTCTCTGATCCAATTACATTTATATATTTTTCAAGATTTCCTTCTTTAAAGTCTTTTATAAAAACATATTCAGATAGTATCCTTCCATAGTTACCCCACATTTTTTTTACAATCAAATTTACATCTTCTTTAGTCGCGTTTGGCAAAATACGATTAATATTATTTTTAATTACCTTTTTTGATTTTAAATATGGCCCAACCTTTTCACCAACTAATTTTCCTAAATTTGAGGCTTTTTTATAGCCAATAATTTTACAAATTAAAAAAAATAATTTAATTAATAAATATTGTAAAAAATAATTAATTATTTTCATTTTTTGATTTGATAAATTTTAAAAAATTATTTTGATCATAAATTTTAAGATCCAACTTTAAAAACATTATTTCGTTTAAATATTTTTGATCTAATTTATAATAATCTTTTTCAGTTGTTATTATTTTTGCATTATTTTTTTTTGCATAGCTAATAATTTTTTCTAATTCATTATTTGAGTAAGTATGATGATCAGGATAAACAAATTCTTTGTTAATTTTAAAATTATTTTGTTTTAAGATTTTTAAAAAATTACCCGAATTTGCAATACCCGAAAATATAACATAATTAAAATTTTTATTGAATTTTTCTAAATTAGATATTGTATAAGATATTTCAAATATTTTTAAATTTTTATTAATATCTTTAAGCTTCTCAATTATAAATTTATTTAAATTTGGATCACCATTAAGAACAACTGCATCATACTTTTGAACCGATTTTACTTTCTCCCTTAAAGGTCCTGCTGGAATTAAAAAACCATTACCAATCCATTGTAAATTATTAAAACATACAATTTTTAAATCATAATTTATTGATTTATCCTGTAGTCCATCATCGAATATTGCATAGTTAAATTTNTTTTCCTCAGCTTCTTTTANAGCATTTAATCGATATTTATTNAAAATTACATTTGAGTATTTTTTTATAAGTTTTTGTTCATCAATTTGGTTTTTATAGAATTTTTTTATGATTACTGATTTCATGTTTTCGTAATTTAANAGATTATTTAACNTAATTGCNAAGGGAGTTTTTCCCGTTCCTCCAATATAAATATTACCTATACAAATTTTAGTAACATTAGATATNTTCTTAGGTTTTANTATATTCCTTAATAAATTATTAATTAGTACTGGAAATGTAAGTGGGAGCAACAAATANGCAAATAAATTAGGTTTTTTATAATCCCAAAATTTTGGTTTATAAAATTTCATTTTATAATTATTTTTAATTCCTTTGTTATGGCCTTAAGTATATCAATACCTATATAGTCTATCTTTTTAACAATCAAATTTGATCTTTTACCAGATTTTAAACACTGCTTAACTTGTTTAATTAAACTTTTTTTAGATTTTATTTTTTTTGAAATATTCTTTTCATTTAACAATTTATAAATATCACGAAAATTTTCAACATTTGGTCCGTGTATTATTTTACATCCATATCTAACTGCCTCCAAAGGGTTTTGGCCACCATGTTTAATCATTGATCCACCCATAAAGACAACTTTATTTAAATTGTAAAACACCTCTGTTTCACCGTACGTATCAACTAAATATACTTCCGTATCATTAGGAATTGGTTTATTCGAACTATGAAAATAGAACTTTAAATTGTTAATTTTTAGAATATCAATAATTTCCTCTTTTCTATCTACATGCCTTGGAATGATAATACTTACAAAATTTTTATAATTTTTTTTTAATTCTTGATGAGAATTTATACAAATTTCTTCCTCACCATTGTGNGTACTAGATGCACACCAAAAGTCTCTATTTTTAAAAAATTTACTTAGTTTATAGGGTATTTTATTATTTGTAATTTTTTTCTGTGTAAATTTTAGGTTATTGATTAAATTAATATTTTTTACACCAAAAAATTTTAAAAAGTCTTGAGTTTCTTTATTACAGGGATAGGTATTAGAAAAACATTGAAAAATTTTATCTGCAAAATTTTTTAAAATTTTCCATCTTTTAAAAGATTTTTTAGTAATTCTAGCATTCAAAAGAATTATAGGTGTTTTTTCTTTATTTAAATTTAAAATTATATTAGGCCAGACCTCAGAGTCTATAAAAATCGAAATTGAGGGCTTCCAAAAATTTATGAATTTTTTTGAAATTATATTTGAGTCTATAGGAAAAAATTGGTGAATTGTTTTTTTAAATTTAAATTTACTAAATACTTTGGCTGAACTTATAGTTGAGCTTGTTAATAAAATTTGATCAATATTTTTATCTTTTTCTAAGTTTTCGATTAATGGAATAACACTTAATAACTCTCCTACACTGGCTCCATGAAACCAAATTAGTTTTTTACCAACTTTTTTTTTTGAAAAAAAACCAAGTTTTTCTGGAAATCTATTTAAATCTTCTTTTCCTTTTAATATTCTTATTAAAATTATAATCGGAGAAAATAAAAATATTAAGTTTATTAAAATTCTATAGACAACTAAGGTCATCAGTCTCTTCTAATCTGTTTTTCGTAGAAGTTTTTATAAATATCTGATTTTTTTAATAGATCATCATGTGTTCCCTCAGCTGATACTTCTCCTTTATCAATTACAAATATTTTATTTGAATTAAGTATAGTTGANAGTCTATGAGCGATAACTATTGTTGTTTTATCCTTTGTAAGTAAGCTCATAGCTTCTTGAATTTTATTTTCAGTATCAGCATCTAGTGAAGATGTCGCCTCATCCAGTAAAATTATAGGTGCTTTTTTTAACATTGCTCTTGCTATTGATAATCTTTGTTTTTCACCTCCAGAAAGTCTTAATCCATTTTCACCAATCATTGTTTCAAATTNATCAGGTAAATCCTTGATAAAATTATATGCAAATGATTTTTCAGAAACTTCTCTAATTTCTTCATTTGAAGCATTCGAATTTGCATATAAAATATTATTTTTTATCGTGTCGTCAAAAAGTGTTGTATCTTGTGTTACTATAGATATGTTTTTTCTTAAATCTTTAATTTTAGATTTATAAATTGATTGGCCATCGATCTTAATATCTCCAGTCATACAATCATAAAATCTTGGTATTAAATTTAAAATTGAGGATTTTCCAGCACCACTGTGACCTACTAAAGCAGTCATCTTACCTCCCATAATTTTTAAATTAATATTCTTCAAAACAAGATCTTGTTTTTCATTATATTTAAAACTGCAATCCTCAAAATCTATATTACAGTTATTTATTTTTAAATTTTCAGAATTGCTTAAATCTTTTATTTTGTGTTCCATGTCTACTATAGGTAAAATTCTTCTTGCAGCAGATAATCCTTGATTGATTCCTACATTTAAAGTTGCTAAAGACCTAACTGGTTGATAGGCCAACATCATTGCAGCTAAAAAAGAGAAAAAATTATTTATATCCATTTCTCCACTGATTATTAATTTCCCGGTAATAAATATTATTATAGCAATCATAATACCTGTTAAAGGTTCCATGACGACAGATGCTCGAGTAAATACTATTGCTATTTTTTTACCTTTTTCTTTAACCATGTATAAAAACTTACTCGATCTATCACTTTCATAATCCTCTTTTTGGAAAATTTTTATAAGTTTATGGTTTTTAAATAATTCCATTAAATATTGTGTAGCTTCACCAGCTTTTTCTTGAGCCTCCGTTGTCACTTTTCCTATTCTTTTTCCCAGACTTTTTGCTGCAATAGTTGCAAATGGAATCATTAAAATTGCAATTAATGACAGTTTCCAATTTTGATAAAACATTACACACATTAAACCAATTAAAGTTACACTATCTTTGAATGCATTTAATATGGTTGTACTTACAAGATTAACAATATGGGAGGTATCATTAAGAACGTGATTTAAGTACTTACCACTATGTTTATCATCAATCACAATTGTATCGGCATTTATTAAGGACTTTAACATATCATCTTGCATGTCTTTTTTAATATCATTTCCCACTGAGATCATTAAATGCCTAGCAAGGTATAAAGAAATACCTTTAGTAAAAAAAGCAAATATTATAAAACCAGGAATTATAAAAATTAGGGTTTGATCTTTTTCAACAAAGATTTTTTTAATTGCAGGATCTAATAAATAAGCTATTCCCGATGTAGCTGCAGCTACAATAATTGAAAAAACACCTGAAAGGACAATTTTCCAAATATAATTTTTTGAATAGTCTAAATATAATCTTTTAATTAGTTGAAAACTTGTTTTCATTATACAATTTTACCAAATATTAAACTTACAAATACCAACATACCGATAAAATTGTTTGATTTAAAAATACCTAAACATTTTTCAGTAGAGTTTATATCTAATCTTTTTATTTGAAATATAAATAGATGTAATAAAGTGAAAATTAAAAATATATAAAATATAGAATTAAAATTCATCATGTATCCAGTAACTATTAAACATAAACTAAATATTAAATAACAAAATGAAATAAAAAATTTTGGATTATTTTTAAATTTAATTGACGTTGATTTTACTCCAATTATTTCATCATCTTTAATATCTTGAAATCCGTATATTGTGTCGTAGCCTAATGTCCAAAATATGGCTCCGATGTAAAAAAATAACGGAATAATTGATATCTCAGTGTTAGTTGAACTCCATCCTAATAAAAGACCATAATTAAATGTGATACCAAGGAATAATTGAGGCCAATAGGTAAATCTTTTCATTAATGGATAAGTAAAAGCAAGTGGCATAGATAATAATGCAAGAATAATAGTAAAAAAATTAAATTGTATTAAAACTAAAAATGCCAAACTACATAAGATGATAGCGTATAAAATTGCAAGCTTTACTGAAACATTTCCAGCTGCTATCGGCCGTTTTTTTGTTCTCTGAACGACTTTATCAAAGTCCTTATCCACGATATCATTCACAATGCATCCTGCAGATCTCATTAAAATTGCTCCCATTAAAAAAAGTAAGGCAAATTTTAAAAAGTCATTTAAATCTTTTTCAAAATCATAACCAATTACAAGCCCCCAAATACATGGCCAAAATAACAGCATATATCCAATAGGTTTTTTTAGTCTAGTTAACTCAATAAAATAATTTATTTGATTCATCAGAATTTACTTGTAAATAGCAAAGGCTAGATTCATAATCAAATTGATTCGCTATGAATATAGATTATACAGTAACTGCACTTATGTTTCCTGCTATTCCTCTACTTATGAGTGTTTATAGTAACAGATTTCATACACTCAGTAAATTAATCAGAGAGCTTCATGATGAGCATGTATACGAAAAACATATTCCACCAGAATGGAAAAAACAATTTATTAATTTAAGCAGCAGGATATCAATTTTAAGATGGACAATAATGTTTGCTGCATTTGGTTTTTTATTTAATATGCTAACTGTTTTTGCCTTGTACTTAGACACAGTGTTTGTTGCTAGAGTTATTTTTGGATCTTGTTGCCTATCAATGATAATTTCAATAATCTTCTTTATAAGAGAAATACAAATTTCTACAAGTGCTTTAAACTTACATATGTCCGATATGGATGTACATATAAATTAGCTTGGTATAATTACTGCGGGCCCAATTAATTTTCTTGCTTCTAAGTCCTCATGTGCATTCTTAGCTTGTTCGAGTGAGTATTTTTTAGAAATTTCAATTTTGATTTTTTTCGATATTACCGCATCAAATACTTTTTTTGCAGACTCTACTAATTCTTCCCTTGTAACGGTGTAATGAGCTATTGACGGCCTTGTGAAAAAAAGACCTTTTGCGTTTATGTGCTTTTTAACATCAATTTTGTGGACATATCCTGAGGCATTACCAAATGATACCATCATACCTCTGACTTTTAAACATTCTATAGAACCCTCAAATGTTTTTTCTCCAACACCGTCATAAACTACATCTATTCCATTTTTTCCTACAATTTTTTCTACTTCTTCAACAAAATTATTATCAGTGTAATTAATTACATGGTGGCAACCATTATTTTTAGCAATAGCTTCTTTTTCTTTTGAGCCTACTGTTCCAATTACAGTACAACCAATTGCATTAGCCCATTGACATAATATTTGTCCAACACCACCTGCAGCAGCATGAAATAATACTTTGTCTCCTTTTTTTGCCACATAACTTCTATGGAGTAAATATTCAGCGGTC
>NZKC01000060.1 GCA_002692475.1 Candidatus Pelagibacter sp. | reverse complement strand
TGCTTTTTTATTAAATGGAACATCATACCATTTCTTATTTTTTCTATTCTGAACTTGTAGGCCACCTTTTTTATCCTGGTAAAGAACAGTAAACACCCCACTATCGACGTGGGTCTCACAACCAAGAGCCACACCATCTTGCTTTGAAATCTCTACTGGTTTTGTTTGATTTGGATAAAAATTAAATCTTAAGGTACTTAATGTTTTTTGTCTTCTAAAAGCTATCTTTGATTTAACTATGTCTAGATTGTAAATTTTTATAATACTTTTAAATAAAGTTTCACTTAAATTAAAAATATTATCGTANTAATTTTCTAAAACTTTAATCGATTTTTTATTGAGTGATTTTTTTAGGTCTAGATACTCTATATATTGGTTCTTAAGTTTTGCNGCATAACTTTTTGTTACTTTTAAATCNCCGATGTCCAAACCTTCTTTTCCATTAACATCATTTGGAAAGTATCCTCTATAAATATTTTTGTTTTTTTTATTCCACTTTTTTGGTGCNAATTTCATTTTATTTAAATTTGATGATTTAAAAAAATTATTACCCACTGAAGTTATATCTTTAATATTTTTTTTACTTATTCCATGACTAACAATTTGAAAAAAGCCGACCTCAATGGAGGCCTTTTTGATTTTCAGCAAAGTCTTTTTTGCACTTTCGGTATTAAAGTTATTATTTATTAATGAGGAGATATTTATTGTTGGTATATAATTTTTACTCATCTTCTTACTGGTGTTTCAGTTGCAATATATTGATCTCTTACTTTTTCTCTAAAATAAATATAAACACCCGCGCTTATAATGCAAGCAACTCCAAAAAAAGTTCTNCCAGAAGGTATTTCATTAAATAAAATATAACCTGGTATCATAGACATTATAATTAAAGAGTATTCAAAAAGTGATACTACCGAAGGTGAGGCAATTATATAAGCAGAAAAAATTGAGACAAATGCAACTGATGCTGCTACCCCAAAAAATAAAATAAATTTCCAAGTATAATTAAAGTCTATAAACCACTCTCTAAATATGAANTGCATTGTGGGATCAAAATTTGGTTTATTAAATTGTCCACTACCCATTAAAAGAAATATAACTACTAATATTGAGATTGAGATAAGGTAAAAATAAAATAATTGAGTATAAATATTATCTTTATCTGATGTATATTTTGTAATTACCATTGAAGCAGCATAAAAAAATGCACTAAGTACAGGTAAAAGATTTTTGTATTCAAAATTAGTGAAATTAGGATTTAAGACTATATACACTCCCATAAATCCAAATATGATTGCAGACCACCTTCTTATACCAATAAATTCTTTTAAAAAAAATTTTGCAAAAATTGAAACAAAAAAGGGACTTGAGAAGAATAAAGCATTGGCAGTAGCTAAAGGCATATATGTAAGAGATATAAAAAATGCTGAAAAGGCTAAAAAGTGCAACACAACTCTCACAATTGTAAGTAACGGATAATTAGTTTTCAGCAAAACTTTTTTTTTTGTAATTTTAATAAAACATAACAATAAAAACGCAGCCACAACATATCTCCCAAAAAAAATCTCGTATAAAGCTGATCTTTCAAATATAAATTTAATAAGAGCATCTTGCATTGCAAATAAACTCATTGCAATTATGATTAGTACAATACCTCTTGGATTATTATTTGTGGTTTGCATATCGCAAACTATCATTTTTTTTATTTTAAAAAATAAAATTCTATGAGACTATACATAATGAGTGAAAAGATTTTTGTTCAAAAAACTGGCAGTTGTATTTGCGGGAAAGTGAAGTTTACTGTTAAACTTGATGAAATACCTAGAGTTTTTAATTGTCATTGTGAAGACTGTAGAAAAAAAATAGGTGGAATGATTTCAATTATAGAATTGAGAGAGAATGCTATTGATCTTAAGATAGATGAATTATCTGTTTATGAACATAGCGGTGGAAGTAATAATAAAATTAAAAAACATTTTTGTAAAATTTGTGCAGCTCCCGTTTTAACATATGTCCAAAAATGGGATAAATTTTATCTATATGCTGGATTACTTGATGACATCAGTATACTTAAAAAAGCTATCAATATATTTTATGAAGAATCCCATTTTCCCTTTATGGAAATTCAAAATAGCAAACTTAAATTGTAATTATTTACCTTTAGTTAAAGACTCTTTTAATTCTTTATTAGTTATATAGCCTTTAATATTTCCTTGTTTATCAACAACTTCACAATTTGCGTTGGTGCAAACAACTTGAGGGAGGAACTCTTCAATAAATTGATCTTCTTGAACTTTGACTAAATTCGTTTTATCCATTCCATTCACTTTATCTTTTGGTGTCATAATAACTTTTGCTTTTATAACTTTTGCTCTATTTACATCTTTAACAAAAGCTGCAACATATTCATCCGCTGGATTCATTATTATATCAACTGGTCTTCCAACTTGAACAAGTTTTCCTGCATTTAAAATACCTATATGATCACCTAATCTTAATGACTCGTCTAAATCGTGAGTTATGAAAACAATAGTTTTTTTTAATTGACTTTGAAGATCTAGAAGTTGTTTTTGCATATCACTTCTAATCAGNGGATCTAAAGCAGANAATGCTTCATCCATTAACATTATGTCTGTNTCTGTTGCNAGCGCTCTTGCNAGACCNACTCTTTGTTGCATTCCCCCTGATAATTGATTTGGATATTGATTTTCAAAACCANTTAAACCTACTGACTCAATTTTTTCCATAGCAGTTTTATTTCTTTCNTTCTCAGAAATACCTTGCATTTCCAAACCATAACCAACATTTTGAATNACAGTTTTATGNGGGAATAAACCAAATCTTTGAAAAACCATGCTCATCTTATGTCTTCTAAAATCTATAAGCTTATCTTTACTCAACGTAAGTACNTCGGTACCNTCAACAATTATTTCTCCNTCAGTAGGNTCAATTAATCTATTTAGNTGTCTTATGAGTGTAGATTTTCCCGATCCAGATAAACCCATACAGACAAAGATTTCTCCTTCCTCTATTTGCATTGAAACATTATCGAGACCAACTGTGTGGCCAGTATTTTCTAAAATTTCCTCTTTAGAAGAACCATCTTTAACTAATGGTAAAACTGATTTTGGATTATTACCAAAAATTTTATAGACGTTGTTAATCTCTATTTTTGACATGAGTATTTGTAACAGCTGAAACCGACTTATGAAAACTAATAAATTAACTTACAACTAAAAATTGAGGTCAATTACTTAAGTTTTTATCGATTATGGTAAAAAATAATTAAAAAATTATATTTCGAAACCTTTTTCCTCTGGCTCATTGTCTGTAAGCTCATTTGGAAAGTTTGGTGCCCTAAAGTCAATATTTAATTTATCTTCAAATCTTTTCACAACCATGGAAGACCAGGCTCTTGAACCATATTTTTTTTTTGCATCTTTAAAAATTTTTAAAATTAATGGAGATATTTCTAAATCAGAGTTTAACTTATTTGCTAATTCATCAAAAAGTCCCACATCTTTTTCAACAAGATCCATTGTAAAATTTATATTATAAGAGCCATTAAGTATTACTTGGCTTTCAGTTTCATGAACAAATGAATTCCCCGATGAAACGGCAATACCTTTAAAAGTTTTTCCTAAATCTAAGTTAGATTTTTTTGCTACAGCCCATGCTTCACCTAAAGCAGCCAAATGTACAGATGCAAGATAATTTGTTATAACTTTTAAAATTGATGCACTACCTAATTCTCCAGTATGAAGTATCTTTCTTCCCATTGCTTTAAGAGCAGGAAGAATTTTATCAAAGGCATTTCTTTCACCCCCGACAAAAATTGCTATGTTGCCAGTGGCTGCTCTATGACAGCCTCCACTCACTGGACCATCAAGAGGTATACCGCCTTTGTCTGATATTAATTTTCCAATTCTTTTAACTTCCGATTCATCGGTTGTACTCATTTCAAGCCAAATTTTTTTATTTGAAATTCCCTCTAATATTCCATCAGGTCCTTCTATGACTTCTGAGCAAATTTGAGGTGATGGTAAACAGGTTATAATTAAATCTACATTTTCAGCTAACTCTTTTGATGTTTTCGAGACTTTTGCTCCTTTTTTCTTAAATTCTTTCAAAAGATTATCATCCAAATCTCTAACCGTTAGATCAAATTTATTTCTTAGTAGGCTTCCAGCTAATTTGCCACCTACATTTCCTAGTCCAATAAAGCCTATTTTCATGTGCGTCCTAATTAGTAAATTAATTATTATTTCTACATGATATATTTAAAACTGAAAAATGTATTTAAATAAAATCAAATTTTTTGAAAATATCATATTTGTAATATTAATTTCATTATTATTAACAAATTTTGCTAAAGCAGATTTAATTAAACCAAATAGTGGAATTGAACCGATTCAAGTTGTTAAAATTCAATTAAGAGGTTTAAAAAACAATGACCAGCTATATCAAGATGGTGGCATTGAACAAACATGGGAATTTGCTCATCCAAAAAATAGAAAATTTACTGGACCCCTCACCAAATTTAAGAGCATGATCAAAGGAGATGATTTTTCAATGTTGTTAAATCATAAAGAACATAAAGTAAAAGAGGTTTTTTTGTCAGATGATGTGGCAACGTTTGAAGTAATAGTTTTAAATTCAGACAAAGAATATTTTAAATTTAAATGGCAGGTTGAAAAGTTTAAAAAAGAAGGGACGCTTAAAAATTGCTGGTTAACAACAGCAGTATCNTCCCCAATATCGATAGGATCCTCTATATAATGCAAAAGATACCTGATTATTTAAGAATAGTAATTTTGATGGGAATATTATGCATTCCACCAATTGGAGCGACCCAAATTGGATGGTTTTTTTGGGGAAAAGAAGTTGGAATTAATTGTGGTATGGTCGTAGGAACAATTAGTGTGACTGTGGCGGCATATCTTATGTACCAAAAGGGATGGAGAGATTCTGATGATGACTATTAAATTTATGTTTCACTAGGATCATAAATTTAGTAGAAATCCAATTATGAAATCTAAAGCTAAAGTAGTTGTCGTTGGTGGTGGGGTAGTTGGAGTAAGTGCTCTTTATCATTTAGCAAAAAAAGGATGGTCCGATGTTGTTCTTGTAGAAAGAAAAGAACTGACGTCAGGGTCTACGTGGCACGCAGCTGGCCTTTTACCATTATTTAATATGAGTTATTCAGTAGGACAGCTTCATAAATATGCAGTCAATCTTTACAAAAAGTTAGAGGAAGAAACAGGAAAGAATGTAGGCTTTAGCGTTGTTTCAAATATAAGATTAGCAAATAACAAAGATAGGATGGATGAGTATTTCCAATATGCTGGTGTTGCTCAAACAATTGGTGTTGATGTTAAATTTTTAACACCAGATCAAGTAAAAGAAATTTGGCCTTTATGTAATACATCAGATTTAGTTGGAGCTATTCAACATCCAGAGGATGGATATATTCAGCCTGCCGATCTAACACANGCTCTAGCAACAGGTGCGAGAAATAGAGGAGCTGAAATTTATAGAAACACAACAGTAGTAGGAATTAAACAAACTAAAGAAGGTTGGGTCGTTGAAACAGATAAAGGGACTATTGAATGTGAACATGTTATTTCATGTTCAGGAAACTTTGCAAGACAAACTGGAAAAATGGTAGGATTAGATATACCTGTTATACCAGTTGAGCATCAATATATTGTGACTGAACCACATCCAGAAATTCAAAAAAGAAAAAAAGATGGTTTACCAGAAATGGGTGTACTAAGAGATAGTGATAGTAGATGGTACATGAGAGAAGAGGCNGGAGGTTTAATTTTAGGACCTTATGAAGATGGGGCACCTGCTTGTTATGTAAATGGACCATCAAAAGAATCTGAATATGAATTATTTCAAGAAGACCTTGATAGATTAGCNCCACACATTGAAGGAGCAATTCACAGNGTTCCTGCATTTGGTGANGTNGGAGTAAAAAAAGTTTATAATGGTGCTATTTGTTACACTCCAGATGGAAATCCTATTGTTGGACCAGCTTGGGGTTTGAAAAATTTTTGGATAAACGAAGGACACAGTTTTGGTATTACAGCAGCAGGAGGTGCTGGATGGCAGNTAGCAGAATGGATTGTTGATGGAGAGCCAACAATTGATATGTTGGGTGTAGAACCTAGAAGATATGGAGATTATTGTTCAAAATCTTATTTAAAAGAAAAGAATGAAGAAGCTTATAGTCACGTCTTCATCACACACTTTCCTGATGAAGAAAGACCTGCAGCAAGACCTCTTAGAACNGCACCATGTTATGACAGAATGAAAAATTTAGGAGCGGTATTTGGTCAAAAATTTGGATGGGAAAGACCTAATTTTTTTGCAACTGATGGAATGGAGCAGAAAGATGATTGGTCTTTTAGAAGATCTAATTGGTTTGAAGCAATAAAAAAAGAGTGCAAAAATGTTAGGGAGAATGTTGGTCTTTTAGATATGTCAGCATTTGCTAAATGCAGAATTAANGGACCAAAAGCTGAGGAATTTNTAGANAANTTAGTTGCAAATAAANTGCCAAAAAAAATTGGTAGAATTAATTTATGCCACGCTTTAAATACTAAAGGTGGAGTGCATTCAGAATTTACTATTATGCGTGAAGCAGAAGATAGTTTTTATTTAGTTTCAGCAGGTGCATATCAAAGACTTGATCATGATTGGATACTAAAGTGGATGCCGAGTGATGGCTCAGTACAATTTGAAAACCTAACAAACAGCATGGGTGTTTTGGTGGTTTCAGGACCAAAAGCTAGAGANTTAATGACAAGAGTTTCAAAAGATGATTTTTCTAATGAAAACTTTAAATGGCTAAGTGCAAAAAATGTAGATATTGGATTTGCTCCTGTAAATGCTATGAGAGTTAACTTTGTNGGTGAGCTTGGTTGGGAATTGCATCATCCAATTGAATATCAAAATCATATTTTTGATAAGNTAATGGATGCTGGTAAAGATCTTAATCTAAAACCGTATGGTATAAGAGCAATGAATAGCTTAAGAGTAGAAAAATCATACAAACTTGTGGGAACGGAACTATCAATAGAATATTCACCCTANGAAAGNGGTTTNGATAGATTTGTTCATCCAAATAAAGGAAGTTTTATTGGATTAGATGCATTAAACAANTGGAGAGAGAAAGGGTTTGATAATAAATTAATAACTTTGGAAATACATAATGCAACTGATGCAGATGTGTTAGGAAATAATCCAATTTATGAAAATGGTAAAGTAATTGGAAGAGCTACAGGTGGCGATTTTGGATTTAGACTTAATAAATCAATTGCGCTAGGAATGGTTAAACCAGAATTAGCAAATGTTGGACAAAAATTAAAAATTGATATCCTTGGCAAAATGCACGAGGCAACAATTCTTGAAGAAAGTCCTTATGATCCAGAAAATAAATTGTTGAGAGCATAATGAAAATACTAGTAGCAGTAAAAAGAGTAATTGATTACAACGTTCAAATAAGAGTTAAAGAGGATGGAAGTGGTGTTGTAACTGACAACGTCAAAATGTCGACCAATCCACCAGATGATAATGCAGTTGAAGAAGCAGTTAAAATTAAAGAAGCCGGAAAAGCAACTGAAGTTGTTGCAATTACTGTTGGTGAAGAAAAAGCTCAAGAAACTGTTAGGAAGGCATTGGCTGTAGGAGCAGATAGAGGAATTCATGTTAAAGCTGAAGGCATTCTTGAACCATTAGCTGTATCAAAAATTTTGCAAAAGGTTGTTGAAAAAGAAAAACCTGATTTAGTATTTATGGGTAAGCAAGCGATAGACGATGATTGTAATCAAACTGGCCAAATGTTAGCTGCTTTATTAAATTGGCCCCAAGCGACTTTTGCATCAAAGATTGATGTCAAA
>NZKC01000067.1 GCA_002692475.1 Candidatus Pelagibacter sp. | reverse complement strand
ATTTGATATTATTTATTAAGTTCTTAAAAAAAATGGAACCATCTTCTCCTGATAAGCTTTGATCAATCATTCTTTCAGGATGAGGCATCATTCCTAAAATATTTTTTTTATTATTAAAAATTCCAGCAATATTCTTGATAGCTCCATTAGGATTTGAATGATCTTCACAGTTACCATCCTTATTACAATAAGACATAGCTATTTGATTATTATCTTCTAATTCTTTTAATTCGTCACTGGAACAAAAATAATTTCCTTCATTATGGGCAATATGTAATTCCAGTACTTCTTTATCAATATTTTTAAAGTATTTATTTTCCTTATCATTGATTTTAATAAATACATTTTTACAAATGAACTCGATATTTTTATTTTGTTGAAGGACACCTGGCAAAAGACCTGTTTCAGTTAAAATTTGAAATCCATTACAAATACCTAAAACTAATCCACCTGATTTTGCAAAGTTAATTACAGAACTTATAATTTTACTTTTACCAGCTATACTTCCACATCTTAAATAATCACCGTAAGAAAATCCTCCTGGAAGAACAATTAAATCACTCTGTGGGAGATTATCATCATTATGCCAAACCATTTTGTTTTGAAAACCAAATTTCTTTAGAGCAACATCCATATCCCGATCACAATTAGAACCAGGAAATATTATTACAGATGATTTCATTCTGATTTATAAAATTTTAAAATCCTCAATTACAAGATTTGCTAATAATTTTTTACACATTTCCTCAGCTTTAGACTTAGCTTTAGTTTCGTCTTTCTCGTTAATTTCTAAGTCGAAATATTTTCCTTGCCTAACAGTTTCAATTTCAGGAAATCCCATACCATTTAGTGTTTGCTGTATAGCTTTTCCTTGAGGATCTAAAACTCCATTTTTAAGAGTTACTACAACTTTAATTTTCATTTATTTTTTTTTAAATTTTACAGCTTTTGGTTTAGGAAACTTCAAAGGTCTTATATTTGATTGCTCATGAAGAATACCAAGCCTTCTTGCCACATCTTGATAAGCCTCAATTAAATTACCTAAATTTTTTCTAAATCTGTCTTTGTCTAATTTTTTTTCAGTGTCCATGTCCCAAAGTCTACAAGTATCAGGACTTATTTCATCAGCTAAAATAATTTCATTCTTATTATTATTTTTTAATCTTCCAAATTCCACTTTAAAGTCCACCAGTTTAATCCCAACACCTCGAAACAAACCGACTAAGAAATCATTTATTCTATGGAGTTGTTTATCAATTTTCTCTATTTCTTTTTTAGTTGCCCATTTAAAAGCAAATATATGTTCTTTTGAAATTAGAGGGTCTCCTAGATCATCATCTTTAAGACAATATTCTATTAAGGGTTCATCTAAAACTGTTCCATCTTCTATACCAAGTCTTTTTGTTAATGAGCCCGTTGCAATATTTCTTACAACAAACTCAATAGGTATTATATTTACATGCTGAATTAATTGTTCCCGCATATTAATACGCTTAACTAAGTGATTTTTAATACCAACTTGACTTAGATAAGTTAAAATATGTTCAGAAATCCTGTTATTTAAAATTCCTTTACCTTCAATTGTAGATTTTTTTTGATTGTTAAATGCTGTTGCATCATCTTTAAAATGTTGAATTACATAACTTTTTTCCGAACAAGCATAAATAATTTTTGCTTTTCCTTCATAAAGTTTTTTTCCTTTTTTCATTACTTAAAGACTCTTCTAAAAATTAAATTTATATTTTTGAAATGTTTTGAATAACTGAAAATAGATCTTAATTTTCTTTGTGAAATATTATTCATTATATATTTATCTGACTGAATAACATTTAATAAATCCAAATTTTCAGCAAAACATTTTTTTGCATAACCTTGAACCATCTTATATGATTTTTCTCGGCTTAGACCAGTCTTAGTTAATTCAAGCATCAGTTCTTGGGAAAAAATTAAGCCTTTAGTTAAGTTTAAATTATCCAGCATTTTTTTTGGATAAACAATCATATTATCTAAAATATTTGTAAGTCTCACCAATGCAAAATCTAATGTTATGTTAGCATCAGGTCCTATATTTCTTTCAACACTTGAATGAGAGATATCTCTTTCATGCCACAANGCTATATTTTCAAGGGCAGGGACGACNGCACTTCTAACCATTCTTGCAAGACCAGTTAAATTTTCACTTAAAATTGGATTTTTTTTATGTGGCATTGCTGATGAGCCTTTTTGATTTTTNGANAAANATTCTTGNAANTCATATACCTCNGTNCTTTGCAAATGNCTTATTTCAATTGCAACTCTTTCAATTGAACCAGCAATAATTCCCAAAACTGAAAAATAAAAAGCATGACGGTCTCTTGGAATTATNTGTGTTGAAATAGGCTCAACTTTTAANCCAAGTTTTTTTGCAACATGTCTTTCAACATTAGGGCTAATATTTGCAAATGTTCCNACTGCACCAGATATAGCACAAGTGGATACTTCCTCAATTGCTTGTAATAATCTTTTTCTATTTCTTTTGAATTCCTCATAGAAGGATGCCAACTTCAAACCAAAAGTAATAGGCTCAGCATGAATACCATGACTTCTTCCCATACAAGGAGTAAATTTATATTTTCTGGACTGTCTTTTGAGAACTTTAAGAATGTTATCTACATCTTTTAAAATTATTTTACCTGATTGAACTAATTGAATATTAAAACTTGTATCTAGTACGTCTGATGAAGTCATTCCTTGGTGTAAGTATCTAGCTTTTATTCCAGCTTTTTCAGTAACGGATGTTAGAAATGCAATAACGTCATGTTTTACTTGTGTTTCTATTTGATGAATTCTTTTTACATTAATTCTAGCTTTTTTTCTCACAACAGATGAAACACCTTTTGGAATTTGACCAAGTTTTTCCATTGCTTGTGCAGCCGCAATCTCAACATCTAACCAAATTTTATATTTGTTCTCTTCAGACCAAATACTTACTAGCTCTTTTCTTGAGTATCTTGATATCATTTATTATACGGGGGCTTTCTATAACCTTTAACAGATTCTGTAAATATTTCATAACCATTTTCAGTTATTCCTACTGTATGTTCAAATTGTGCTGATAATGATTTATCTTTTGTAACAGCTGTCCATCCATCGTTAAGAACTTTTGCATCAACTTTTCCAGAATTAATCATTGGTTCAATTGTAAATGTCATTCCAGGTTGTAATTCAGGACCAGTATTTTTTTTACCGTAGTGAAGAACATTAGGCGGTTCATGGAAAGTGTTACTAATGCCGTGACCACAAAAATCTCTTACGACACTGAAACCTCTAGGCTCAACTAAGGATTGGATTTCATATCCAATATCACCTAACTTTATTCCAGGCTTAAGGATTTGAATTGCATTCATTAAAGATTCATAAGTTGCATCAATTAAATTTTTAGCTTTTACAGAAATTTCCCCAACAGAAAACATTCTACTTGTGTCACCATAATAACCATCAACAATTGTTGTAACATCAATATTTAAAATATCATTATCCTCTAATTCTCTTTCAGACGGAATACCATGACAAATAACATGATTTAAAGATGTGCATAAAGATTTTTCAAAACCTCTATAATTTAACGGAGCTGAATATCCTCCATTGTCTTTAATATACTCATAACACAGTTTATCAATTTTATCTGTGGTTATTCCTGGTTTAATATGGTCAGTAATCATATCTAAACATTGAGCAGCTAATTTTCCAGCAACTCTCATTTTTTTAAATTTTTCTGAATAATTATTCATCAACTATTTTTATTTTTTTTTCAATTTTAATTTCTTTAGAACTTAAATGACATCTATAAGCTAAAAACTTTACACCAGCTTTTTTAGCTTTTAAATAATTTTGATAATAATCGTTATCAATATCCTTTGCTATTCTAAAATTATTTATACCTTGGATTTGCGTTAAAAATAAGACGTAAGGTTCATAATTTTTATCAATAGAATCTATTAATTTATTTAAATGCTTAGTACCTCTAGTCGTTATAGCATCTGGGAATTCAGCAAAATCATACTTTCTTGTTAGGGTTACATTTTTTACCTCTAAAATTTTTTTATCACATAAAAAATCAAATCTAGTATCTTTTGAAAATTTAAATTCAGATTTAATATTTTTAATTGACTTAAACTCACTGATCAATTTATTATTTAAAGCATGCTCAACAATTCTATTTGCACGATGGGTATTAACACCAATAAGTGTTTTATTTACTTTTAGCATCTCCAAGGAAAATTTAAGTTTTCTCTTTGGATCATCAGCCTTACTAATCCAAGCTTCATTGTCCTTTTCAAGCAATCCAAACATAGAACCTGTATTTGGACAGTGCGCTGTTACTATTAAATTATTTACTTTTATATCAGCAAAAAATCTTTTATATCGCTTGATTAATTTGCCTTTAATTAAAGTATTGGTAAATTTCATTTAAATTTATTTATATTAAGAAATGACAAATAAAAAAGACATTAATGCTGGAATTATAATCATTGGTAATGANATNNTNTCAGGNAGAACNNANGATACNAANACTAGTACNTTNGCNNNNTGGTTNAATTCANTNGGNNTNAAAGTTNATGANGTANGANTNATTCCTGATATNGAACAAANTANNAGTNGATACNNTNAATNTTTTNAGAAAAANNNNTNANTANGTTTTTACANCTGGNGGNATTGGACCNACACATGATGATATAACTNCNNCATCNNTNTCAAAAGCTTTNAANNTNANATANGNNNNACATAANGAAGCNTTNAAAATNTTAGANNAATATTATAAGCCAGGTGAATTTAATGAAGGAAGACAAAAAATGGCACGGATGCCTATNGAAGCTAGTTTNATANTAAATCCAACAAGTGGNGCACCAGGTTTTTATGTAGAAAATGTTTTTTGTTTACCAGGAGTTCCATCNATTCTCAAAGCAATGTTAGGTGGTATTCAAAACAAAATAGCTGGAGGTGATCCAATATTAAGCCTTACTATTAATTTAAGAACTGTTGAAAGTGAAATTGCAGAATCATTATCTAATGTTCAAAATAAAAACAAAGGTGTTGAAATTGGTAGCTATCCCTTTTTTAGAGCGGGAAAATTAGGAGTATCACTTGTTCTTAGAAGCACCAGTCAAAAAAAAATTGATATTTGTAATTCTGAAATTTTAAAGTTTGTTCAAGATAAAAAAATTGAAATTGTAGGAGAGAACTAATGTTATATTTCGCTTATGGGAGTAATCTTAACCATTTTCAAATGAAAAGGAGATGCAAAGACTCTATTTTTATAAAAAAGTATGAGCTTAAAAATTATAGACTGACATTTAGAAGCAAATATAGAGCGGCGGATATTGAGGTAAAAAAAAATTCTATTGTACAAGGCGGTCTTTTTGAAATCTCAAAAAGCGATGAAAAAAAACTTGATGTTTACGAAGATTTTCCCATTTTATATAAAAAAATTTATTTCAAATATTNTAGTTCAAATGTGATGACTTATNTAATGGTTAAAAAAACAGAATTTAGATATCCTACAGAAAGATATCTAAATGTAGTTAAACGAGGCTATACTGACTGCAAATTAGATAAAAAGTATTTATCAAAAGCACTATTAAATATTTAAAAAATGCTTTCAAAGTATTCTATTTTCAAAAAAGGATTAATAGATATTTCGCCTCTTCTAATTCCTGTTATACCATTTGGAATTATATTTGGTGCAATTGGAATTGAACTTGGTTTTTCACCATTAATTACTTATGCAACATCATTAATTATTTTTGGTGGTGCATCTCAAATTGTATTTATTCAACTTTTGTCAGGTGGAGCTTCATCTTTAGTGGCTATAACATCTGTTGGAGTGATAAATTCAAGACATTTTCTTTANGGAGCAGTACTTACAGAATATCTAGAAAAATTATCTTTAATTAAAAAACTTTTAATTTCNTATCTTATNACAGATCAAACTTTTGCAGTATCAAATAAATTTTTTAAATCNACCAAAGTTAAAAATAACAAACATTATCATCTTATTGGTGCTGGAATAACTTTATGGACAACGTGGCAGGTCACTACAATCATNGGAATTTTTCTAGGNTCAATTGTGCCTGATGAGTGGGGGTTAAAGTTTGCTATACCATTAACATTTTTAGCTATTATTATTAATGAGTTCAGAAAATTNGATCATGTNATTGTCATGCTTATTTCTGGAATAAGTTCTTTAATTTTTTTTGATGTCCCATTTAAAGCTTACATAATAATAACTCCACTTATAGGGCTATTATCTGCGTTAATAATAATAAAAATTAAGGAAAGTTTATGAGTTGGTTAAGTGTAATTATTGCAGGATTAATTACTTATTTCACAAGATTTTCAATGATTANTTTTGTAAATGGCAAAATGATGAATAAAAAAATAAGATTAGTTTTAAGCTATGTACCTTCAACAGTATTTCCTGCAATAATATTTCCAGCAGTTTTCTTTAATGATTATGGTTATTTTGTAGACGTAAATGACCCAAAAATATTTGGAATATTGGCAGCAATTATAATCGGTTTTTTTTCTAGAAATATAATAGCAACAATTATTTCAGGTTTAGTTGTATATTGGATTTTTATTTTGTAGTAAAATTGAAGTTATCTTAGAAAAAAATATAAAAAAAATTTACTTATTCATCTTGTTCAATTATAAATATTAGCATAAACACTCATGAAAATAACTCATGCCCTCGTGGTGAAATTGGTAGACACAAAAGGCTCAAAATTATTAAATTAGGAAATTTTTATGTCTGATAAAAAAGATTTAAGTAATTTATCAAAAGAGAAACTTATTTCAATAATTGAGGAATTTAGAAAAAAAAAGTATGGGCTTTTTTGGGATATAGATAAAGAGGAAATTGTTGAAAAATGTAAGACTGAATATCCTTATATTAAGGAACTAAAAAATAAAGAAATTAAAATAAATAAAAATTTAATAACTAATGCTTTAATAGAAGGAGATAACTACCATTCTGTATCTGTTTTAAATATAACACATAAAAAAAAAAATTGACGTAATTTATATAGACCCACCCTACAATACTGGAGCACAAAATTGGAAATATAATAATAAATACGTAGACTCAAATCACAACTATCCTCATAGTAGATGGATACAAATGATGTCTTCAAGACTAGAGGTTGCGAAAAATTTGTTAAAAGATGATGGTGTTTTAATTTGTGCTATAGATGAAAACGAATTGAATAGATTAGGATTGTTATTAGAGTCAATATTTAGAGAATATAAAATTCATCCCATAGCAATAGTTCATAATCCAAGAGGTAAACAAGGTAAAAATTTTAAATATACACATGAGTATGCTTATTTTTGTATTCCAAAAAATATTTCTGATGAAGAAGACAACAAAGAACCTAAAATTATGGGTGATATAAAAATAGATGATGAAGATATTGAATGGAGATCAATTAGAGATGCGGGCACAGAGTCAGATAGAACTGATGCAAAAAACTGTTTTTATCCAATAATTGTTAAGAATGAAAAGATAATTAATTTTGGGGAAGTGCTACCTTTAAATAAAAAACCTAAGACTCAAACTGAAAAAAAAGGAGATGAATATTATATATGGCCCATAGATACATCTGGTAATGAAAAAAAATGGACTTATGCAAGGCAAACAATTGAAAGTATTAAAAATCTTCTTAGAGTTAAGAAAACTAAAAATGGTTATAATATTGAAAAAAAAAAAGAATATAAGACACATAAATCGGTCTGGACTGGACCAACAGTTTTTGATCATGATACAATTAAAGAATTAAGATTTGATACAGAAAAAATATTTTCAAAAAAAAAAGATATTAATGAAATTAAAAAATCTATTAATGAAAAGTTTAAAAATTTACTTTCAGTCAAAGCAAGATACGATGCCAGTGAATATGGAACAAAAATTAATCAAAAATTAGTTTCAAACACAAATTTCCCCTTTCCTAAATCTGTCTATACTGTCTATGATTGTATCTATCCTATTGTAAAAAATAAAAAGGATGCAATTATATTAGATTTTTTTGCTGGTTCTGGCACAACAGGACATGCGGTTTCATTAATGAATAAAAATGATGGTGGTGAAAGACAATTTATTTTATGTACCAATAATGAGTCCAATGATGCTGAAAATGAAAATAAAATAGCAATTGATGAATGCTATCCTAAAATTAAATCAATTATAGAAGGAAATAAAAAACTTCCTGAAATAACCGGAATAAAATCTAATCTTAAATACTATCAGATTGAACATCAATCATCTGAATTTACAGATAGTAATAAATTAAAAATATTTAATAATGCATTAGATATGATTTTATTAAAAGAAAATACTTTTGATAAGATATTAGATGAGAAGAATATTAAGATATATAAAAATTCAAAAAATTTTTATACTTTTATAGTTAAAGACGAACTTGAAATTGAAAAAATTAAAAAAATTATACCAAAATATACTGGAAAAATTAAAATTTATGTATTCTCTATAGGTAATGATAATTATGAAGATGTTTTTTATGCATACAAAGATGTTGAAACAACAACTTTTTCACAGGAAATCATTAACACTTATAGAAATTTATTTAACGATTAATTTATGTTTTTAAAAGAATTTCAAGAAGAATATATAAATAAACTTTTAACAAGTACAAAAGATTTTATTAATGAAAAGGGCAGTCATAAGATAGTTTTCGAATCTCCCACAGGATCAGGAAAAACTATAATGATGGCTGAATTTTTAAAACAAGTTGTAGATAGAAAAGTATCCAAAAAAAATATTTGTTTCATCTGGATGACACCAAGAAAAACACTTGCAAGACAAAGTAAGAAAAAATTAGAAAAATATTATTCTGAGTCCTCTACTATCAAATGTCTCTATTTAAATAATTTAAAAAAAAACGAAATTCCTGAAAATAATTTAATAGCGATAAATTGGGAAAGTATTAATAAAAAAAATAATATTTTTATTGAGGAAAATGAGAATGAATTTAATCTTACAAAAATCTTAGAAAATACTAAAATAAAAGGATTAAATACAATTTTAATACTTGATGAGAGTCATCATACTGCAACCAGCGATATTTCAACAAAATTAATTAATGAGATTGACGCTAAATTAACAATTGAAGTTTCTGCCACCCCAGTTATAAAAAATCCGGATGCATTGGTTAAAATTCCCTTAAATAAGGTTAAAAAAGCTGGACTTATAAAAAAAAATATAGAATTAAATAAGCTTTCTAAAAATATATTGGAAAATAATCGCTTTAATTCAGAACTTTCAAGCGGGGATCAATTTTTTGTTTTAAAAAAAGCTCTAGAAAAAAGAGATGAAATTAGCAATCAATACAGTTTAATTAAAAAAAAAATAAATCCGTTATTAATCATTCAATTACCAGATGTAAAAATAGTTATATAATTTTTACCAATTTCTTCTTCAATATTTACTGTTTCTAAATTGGTATAAATAAATGCATTGTTTAAGATTTCTTTTGAATAATGTCCAAATTCAGGTTCAGGCATCCTCATAATACGTCCTACAGTTTGAATACTAAATGTAAAGGATTTCCAATCTCTAAATAATGCCAGTACTGATGCTCTTGGACAGTCCCACCCGAGCGCTATTGCATTTTTTATAATTATTACTTCCGACTTGTGAGTATTATGTTCAATATTTTTGCAATTTTTTTTTAAACCTGACAACCAAATAGCAAGTTTTTCATTTTCAACAGTTATTTTAAACTTTTCTCTCAAAATTTTTACTACGTCAGACGATAATCTTTTTTCTTGTTCTGTTTTTACATCTGGTAATTGAATGATTAATAACGGATTTATTTTTTTTTT
>NZKC01000027.1 GCA_002692475.1 Candidatus Pelagibacter sp. | reverse complement strand
TTTTTAATGGATGGACATTCTCTTCTAGTCCAACTCTAAGGCCGTTTGATCATCCAGTTTATGATATTTGGATAACTAAATGTTATTAAATTATTTTATCTTTATCAAGCCAAGACACATTAAAATCTGACTCAATAAACTTCTTATGTGATAATAACTTTTTATGCAGATCGATCGTAGTCGTAATTCCTTCAATTACAAATTCATCTAGTGATCTCAGTATTCTTTGAATAGCTTCAGTTCTGTTTCTTCCATGGCAAATAAGTTTACATATCATACTATCATAATAAGGAGTAACTTTATAACCTTGATAAATAGCTCCATCAACTCTAGTTCTAAATCCAGAGGGCTGATGACACATCCCTATAACACCTGGTGAGGGTTGAAAGTTTTTACTTGCATCTTCGGCATTAATCCTACATTCAATTGCATGACCTCTTGGATTAATATCTTTTTGAGAAAGGGCAGTTTCTCCCGAAAAAGCTATCCAGATTTGTTCTTTGATAATATCAATTCCAGTAACCATTTCAGTAACTGGGTGCTCAACTTGTACTCTTGTATTCATTTCTAAAAAATAAAATTTTCCATCCTCATAAATAAATTCAACAGTGCCCGCACCTTCATATCCTATTTTTTCAACCATATTAACTGTTTTTGCAAAAAGATCTTTTCTAAGTTCATCATTTAAAACTGGACTTGGTGTCTCTTCTATTAATTTTTGATGTCGTCTTTGTACAGAACAATCTCTTTCGTGCAGATGAACTGTACCATTTTTACCTGACAAAACTTGTACCTCTATGTGTCTTGGGTTTTGAAAAAATTTTTCAATGTATACTTCATCATTACCAAAATATTTTTTCGCCTCTGATTTTGCTGTTAAAAACAATTCCTCAAAATTTTTTTCTTCAAAAACAACTTTCATCCCTTTTCCACCACCACCACCTGAAGCTTTGATCAAAACAGGAAAACCAATTTTTTTATAAATTTCCTTTGCATTATTAAAATCTGATACCCCTCCATCAGAACCCTCTATCACTGGAAGCCCATACTCTTCTGCTATTTTTTTAGCTTGAATTTTATCACCCATCATTTTTATTAATTTTGATGATGGTCCTATAAATTTAATTTTATTATCTTCTAGTATTTTAGCAAAATTTGAGTTTTCGGATAAAAAACCATATCCTGGGTGTACAGCCTCTGAATTTGTTAGCTCTATTGCTGACATAATGGCTGGTATATTTAAATAGCTATTTATTGGTTGATGAGAACCAATGCAAATACTTTCATCAGCTAACCTAACATGCATACTTTCTCTATCTACATCAGAGTGAACAGCAACTGTAGAAATTCCCCATTCTTTGCACGCCCTAATTATTCTTACTGCTATTTCGCCTCTGTTAGCAATCAAAATTTTTTTAAACATTAATCAATTATTGCAATAACTTGATCGAATTCAACTGGCGAACCATCCGCAACACATATCTCTTTTACTGTACCATCAAAGGGAGATGGTACATGATTCATTGTTTTCATTGCCTCAACTATCATGACTGTATCGCCTTTTTTTATTTTTTTACCAACGTCTGTAAATTTTTTTCCTCCTGGCTCAGGTGCTAAGTAGGCAGTACCAATAATAGGAGACTTTACCACTTTACCAGATAAATTGTTTTGTGAAGTACTTTGCTTAATAATATCGTTATTTTGTAAATTTTGATTCTGAGTTTTTATATTAGAAGCTTTTGAAACTTTTATTTTTATTTCATTATTGGCATACTCTAATTCTGTCAAATTAAATTCATCAAGATATTGAGTAAGCTCTTTAATTAGTTTTTTATCAATTTTCATCTTTTAAAATTTTATCTATTGCAATTATGGCCAAAATATATCCTTCAGTACCTAATCCAAAAATTCCTCCATTTACTACGTCGCTGATAAGAGATTTCTGTCTGAATTCCTCTCTTTTATAAATATTTGATATATGTAATTCAATTGAAGGTTTTTTAAAAATATCCAATGCATCTCTTATCGCAACTGATGTATGTGTAAACCCCGCTGCATTTATAATTAAACCACTATATTTTTTTCTAGCATCTTGGATAAATCCAACAATTTCTCCTTCTATATTTGATTGAATAATATCAAGATCTAAACCTAACTCCTTAGATTTATTTAAACATTTTTTTTTTAAATCTTTAAAAGACAAAGTACCATATTGTGATTGTTCTCTTTCACCTAATAGATTAATATTTGGNCCATTAATAATTAANATTCTATCTGCCATAAAATATTTATATAAAATATGAAAAAAATAAACAAAGTAAAAATAAAGATTAATGNTAAAAATAGGTTAATTAACGAAAAAATGACTTTAAAATCTCTTTTGAANNTTAANAAAGTTNCATTAAATAAGGTAGCAATAGAGCTTAATAAAAAAATTATAGATAAAAAAAAAATTNANAAAATTAAACTGAAAAATGGAGATAAAATCGAGATAGTTCATTTTATTGGTGGTGGTTAAATATGGAAGATTACTTAAAAATTTCAAATAAAAAATTTAAATCTAGNTTAATTGTTGGAACTGGAAAATATAAAAATTTTCAAGAGTGTGCAAAAGCAATNAAAANCTCTGGAGCAGAAATNGTTACTGTAGCTGTACGAAGAGTAAACATTTTTGATAAAAAAAAACCTCTTCTTATGGATTATGTTGACCCAAAAAAAATNACTTACCTACCAAATACNGCAGGATGTTTCACTTCATCTGAAGCATTACGAACATTAAGACTTGCAAGAGAAATAGGTGGCTGGAAATTAGTNAAGTTNGAAGTTTTAGGNGATAAAAAAACTTTNTTTCCAGATATGGTGGAAACATTAAAATCAACAGANGTNTTAAGNAAAGAGGGNTTTAAAGTAATGGTNTATTGCTCAGATGATCCNCTAATGGCAAAAAGGTTAGAAAATGTTGGAGCAGTTTCTATAATGCCTTTGGCNGCTCCTATTGGCTCNGGTCTTGGCATACTTAATAAAGTTAATATTCAAATTATAAGAGCTAAAACAAAATTACCTTTGATAATAGATGCTGGTTTAGGACAAGCNTCTGATGCATCTATAGCAATGGAACTTGGNTGNGATGGAGTTTTAGTAAATACNGCAATTGCAATGGCNAAAAAACCTATCCAGATGGCTGAAGCAATGAAGTATTCTGTGATTGCTGGTAGAAAATCTTTTTTATCTGGTAGAATTAAAAAAATATTTTTTGGGAAAGCGTCAAGTCCAAGCAAAGGTATTATTTAATTTTTTTTTTAAAATATTTTTTTTTATAAAACTTTTTTCTCTTAAACTTGTTCTGTGTATTAACATTTTTTTTAGTTGATATACTTTCTTCGACAGACTTACTTAAAAATTCTAGTTTTGAAAAATTTTCAAGTTTATTTATTATTTTTTTACTCTTATTTTTAAATTCAATTACATAATCAGGTATAATAAGTTGATTATCTGGCTCAAGATTAATTTTAACTTTATATTTTTTTTCAACAAAAATTAAATTTTCTTTTAAATTATTTTCTATAAAATTACATACTTGTTCACATAATTTAATATCAATGACTTTTGCTTTAGTTTCAGTAATTTGAATTTCTATAAGCTTAATAATTTTTAAGGCAAATGTTTCATTAGTTAATGAAATTTTCCATTTAACAAAACTTTCTCTTAATCTTTGTCTAGACATTTCCAAAAGACCAAAAGAGCTAATTCTACCAATTTGAATTCGAGCCCTGTCGTTTCTACATTTTTCTTTTAATCTACGCTCTACCAATCTTCTATTATTAAAATTCATCATGTCTATAAAATCAATTATTATTAAACCTGACAAATCTCTAATTTTTAGCTGTCTTGCTATCTCTTCTGCTGCTTCTAAATTTGTATCAAGAGCGGTACTTTCCACATTTTTTTGTTTAATTGATTTTCCGGAGTTGATATCAACAGAAACCAAAGCCTCTGTTGGATTTATTTCAAGATATCCACCAGAATTAAGTTTTACTTGTGTTTGATATATTTCATTTAACTTTATTTCAATTTTTTCTTTAATAAATAAAGGAATTTTATCTCTATATTTTTTTATTTTTTTAACATGTGAAGGCATAATTAACTTCATAAAATTTTTGGCTTTTTGATATCCTTCATTACCTTCAATTATAATATTTTGAGTTGTTTCATCATACATATCTCGAATTGTTCTTTTTATTATTTCACTTTCTTTATGAATTAATGCAGGTGCGATGGAATTCATTGCATTTTCTTTTATCGACTCCCAAACTTTAATAAGATTATTTAAATCATTTTCTATTTCATTTTTTGTTTTGTTAGCTCCCGCAGTTCTAACAATAATTCCCATTTCTTTAGGTATTGTGATTTGATTGAGAATATTTCTTATTTTTTTTCTATCAGCTGGGTTAAATATTTTTCTTGAGATACCACCTCCTTTTGGAGTATTTGGCATTAATACGATATATTTACCTGCAATTGATATAAATGTACTAAGAGCCGCACCTTTTAAACCTCTTTCATCTTTAAGCACTTGTACTAAAATAACTTGATTAGGTTTTATTACCTCTTGTATTTTGTATCTTTTAATCGGGTACTTTTTAAAAATTTTTTCATTTACTTGAGTATCATTAGAATTTTTCTCTACCGGATCTTTCAACTCAACTATATTTTCATTAATACCTTTTTCTTCCTCTTCTTCACTCTCCTTTATCAGTTCTACTCTAGCTTTTTCTTCTTCTTCTTTAATTTTTTCCAAATCATTTTGTGGAATTTGGTAATAATCAGATTGGATATCNTTAAATGATAAAAANCCATGTCTCTCTTTACCAAAATCGATAAAGGCTGCCTGTAGTGACGGNTCNACTCTACTTACTTTTCCTAAGTATATGTTATTTTTTACTAAAGTATTTTTTAAGCTTTCGTATTCGTAATCTTCAATGTTTCCATTTGATTTGAGTACAACTCTAGTNTCGTTAGGATGCGATGCATCAATATATAAATTCTTTTCCATAATTTGTTGATTGTTTTGATCATTGTTATTTATAAGTNTTTTTTAATAAATTCTGTGCCTTAACATTAACAAATTTGATAAATAAATAAACTAAAATGAGTAATTTATTTAGAAAGATAGTTATTTTTACAATAAGCGGTGTTTTAATATTAGCATTTTTATCAATATCAATTTTATGGGCATTTTCTAATAATTTACCTGATTATAAATTTTTAAAAAGTTATAAAGCTCCAGTTTCAAGTAAAGTATATTCTGGAAATGGAGAGTTAGTAAGTGATTTTTCAACAGAAAAGAGAATTTTCGTTCCATATAATGCTATCCCAGAAAAAATTATAAATTCTTTTTTATCTGCTGAGGATAAAAATTTTTTCTCTCATCCAGGTGTAGATGCAAAAGGTGTTTTGAGAGCAATAATAAACAATGTTTCTAACATTTTAAGTTCAAAAAGATTAGAAGGAGCTTCTACTATAACTCAACAGGTAGCAAAAAACTTTTTGTTAACAAATGAGGTTAGTCTGAACCGAAAAATAAAAGAGGCTATCTTAGCTTTTAGAATAGAAAGAGCGCTATCAAAAGAAAGAATATTAGAACTTTATTTAAATCAAATTTATTTAGGAGAAGGAACATATGGAGTAGCGGCAGCTAGTCTAGAATATTTTGACAAACCAATTACTGATTTAAAATATGTGGAGTCTGCTTTACTAGCGGCTTTACCAAAAGCACCAAGCAGATACAATCCTTATAAAAATGAGAAACTTGCAAAATTTAGAAGAGATTTAGTGCTTAAAAATCTTTTTGATAATAATTTTATTAACACAGCTCAATATAATTCATTTATAAAAGAGAAAATAAATCTAAAAAAAAGAAAAAAAATATTATTAGAAAATTCATTATATTACGTTGAAGATGTAAGAAAGGATATTCTTAATGATTTTGGATTTGATAAAGTTTATAAAAAAGGATTAAATATTAAAACTCCTCTTGATTTAAATCTTCAAAATATAGCAACAAATGCACTTAGGGATGGTTTAATTGCTTATGATAAAAGAAAAGGTTGGAGAGGACCTTTAACAAACAAAAATTATAGTAATAAATGGTTTAAAGATTTAAAAAAATTTAAACTAGAAAAAATATTAGCTTGGGATCTTGCTATAGTTAAAAATGTCAATAAATTTTCAATAGAAATTGAAACTGANAAAAAAGAAAATGGTATTATAGAATACAAAAATATTTCTTGGATAAAAAAAGAAACTGATAAAATTGTTAAAAAAGGNGATGTAATTTTTGTTAAAAAAATAAAAAAAGGAATTTATAGCTTACAGCAATTACCAACTGTNAATGGATCAATTGTAGTAATGGACCCTTATACTGGTAGAGTTTTAGCAATGNCAGGTGGTTTTAGTTTTCGACAGAGNGAGTTTAATAGAGCATCTCAGGCTNTAAGACAGCCAGGTTCGGCNTTTAAACCATTTATATACGCATTAGCTCTCGAAAATAATTACACACCATCATCTTTAGTNNTAGATGCNCCAATGGTACTTGAGCAAGGAACAGATNTNAAACTTTGGAAACCNCAGAATTATGGGAAAAAGTTTTATGGACTATCAACTTTAAGAACTGGNGTAGAGAAGTCTCGAAATTTGATGACAGTAAGAATTTCACAAGATTTAGGACTCGATAAAATTATTAATTTTTCAAAGAAACTNAAAATATATGAAAATCCAAATGAACTTTTATCAATTTCATTAGGCTCAACTGAAACAACTTTATTAAAACTTAGCTCTGCATATTCATCATTTGTAAATGGAGGTAAACTTGTAACTCCAATTTTGATAGACAGAATTCAGGATAGCGAAGGAAATACCATATTAAACACTGACAATAGAGTTTGTAATAAATGCGAACAAATTTCACATTTAGGAAAAGAGTATCCAAACATAATTGATAATTTTGAACAAATTTTTTCTCCAGAAACTGCTTATCAAATGACCTCCATATTAGAAGGGGTAGTTAAAAGAGGAACTGGAAAAGGCTTAAGAGATCTTAATTTGGATTTAGCAGGCAAAACGGGCACTACTAATAAAAATACAGACACTTGGTTTATTGGATTTACCTCAAAATTACTGGTTGGAGTATATGTTGGTTATGATAACCCGAAATCACTTGGAAAAAGAGAAACTGGAGCAAAAACTGCAATGCCTATATTCAAAGATTTTATAAAAAAATCTGTTAAAAAAAAAGATGCTAGACCATTTAAAGTAGCAAATAATGTAGTATTAACTGTTGTAGATTCAAAAACTGGGGAAAAAGCAAATTTCGGAACTAAAAAAACAATAATTGAGGTTTTTAAAAAAGAAAATATTAAAAAAAATAATTTTCTAAATTCAAAAATTAACAATAGATTAAAAAATAATAATGTATTAAAATTCTATTAATGGATAATGAATTTATAAATAACAAAACTGAAATTGAAAAAACGTGTCAAAGAATACAGGAGTACCTTTGAAAAGCATAGTGTTATTTCTAATTTAGAAAAGATAAACCAAAAAATACTTGAACCAAATTTCTGGGAAGACAAGACTAATGCTCAGAAAATTTTTAAAAAAAAAAAATTTTTAGAGGACTTAGTTAGTATCCAT
>NZKC01000065.1 GCA_002692475.1 Candidatus Pelagibacter sp. | reverse complement strand
TTTAGAAATTCTTAAAAATGAAGGATATATAAAAGACTTTTTTATTGAAAAGACAGAAAATAATAAGACAAGTTTAAAGATATCACTTAAATATTATGAGGGAGATCCAGTAATCAAAGAAATAAAGAGAATTTCAAAACCTGGAAGAAGAGTATATTCAAGAGCAACTAGCATTCCAAAAGTTATGAATGGTTTAGGTTTAGCGATTTTATCTACACCTAAAGGTGTCATGAGCGACGCGGAGGCCAGAAAAAATAACGTTGGTGGAGAAATTATTTGTAAGGTATTTTAATGTCTAAAATTGGAAAAATAAGTATATCAATCCCTGAAAAAGTGAAAGTTGCTCTAGCTGGTAGCATCATAAATATCGAAGGTCCTTTAGGCAAAAAATCACTTAACATTGATTTAGAGACTTTTGACCTAGACATTAAAGAAGGAAAAGAAGTTTCAATTAAACCAAAAAAAATCGATCAAAATACAAAGAGATTGTGGGGAATGAATCGAAGTCTATTAAATAATGCAATAATTGGAGCAAGCAAAGGGTATGAAAAAACTTTAGAACTAGTAGGTGTTGGATACAGAGCTACATTAAAAGGAAAACAGCTTAATCTTCAACTTGGATTTAGTCATGATATTAATTTTGATATTCCTGAGAGTGTAAAGATAACTGTAGAGAAGCAAACTACTTTAAAAATTTTAGGTTTTGACAAACAAGAGGTTGGTATGATTGCATCAAAAATAAAATCTTTTAGACCTCCAGAACCGTATAAAGGAAAAGGCATAAANGAAAAAGGTCAATATATTTTACGTAAAGAAGGAAAGAAAAAATAATGAAACTTACAACAACTATNAGAAAAANATTTAGNGTNAGAAATAAACTCAAAAAGGTAGCAAAAGAAGGTAGACTTAGATTGTGNATTACAAGGTCATCTAAAAATATCTCAGCTCAAATAATAGATGATAAAAATAGNAAGACATTAATATCAGCNTCATCATCAGAAAAAGATATAAAGAGTGCAAAAAAAAACAAAACTGAGTCTTCNGCTATGGTTGCAGAAAAACTTGCTAAAAAAGCTAAAGAAAAAAATGTAACTAAGATTTTCTTTGATAGAGGTATTTATAAGTACCANGGTAGNGTTAAAATATTTGCTGAAACACTTAGAAAAAATGGAATGGAATTTTAATATGGAAAAAAATACTGATATTTTAGAAAAACTGGTTCACATTAATAGAATAACAAAAGTTGTTAAAGGTGGTAGGAGATTTGGATTTTCTGCTCTTGTGGTTGTTGGAAATCAAAANGGAAAAATTGGTATAGCTCACGCTAANGCAAAACAGGTACCNGATGCAATTAAAAAAGCTAATGAATTAGCTAGAAGAAATTTAGTACAAATTCCTTTAAGAGAAGGCAGAACAATTCACCATGATATTTATGGTAAAGATGGAGCAGGTAAAATTAANTTACGTTCAGCNCCAAAAGGAACTGGTATTATNGCNGGTGGTCCTGTTAGAGCAGTGTGTGAAGTTTTGGGTATCAAGGATATCGTTGCAAAATCAATAGGAACTGCAAATCCGCATAATGTTATTCGTGCATGCATGAAAGCATTAAAAAAGCAAACTTCACCCAAGCATATATCAAATATAAGAAATAAAAAAATATCTGAAATTATTGAGAAGAGAGGTTAATGATTAATTTAAATACAACATCAGCATTAAAGTCAAAAAAAATTAGACCAGGAAGAGGTATTGGTTCTGGAAAAGGTAAAACTTCAGGCAGAGGTCACAAAGGCCAAAAATCAAGAAGGGGTGTTGCCATAAAAAGTTTTGAAGGTGGTCAAATGCCTTTATATAGACGTTTGCCAAAGAGAGGNTTCAATCCAATAAAATCAATTGATATAGCAAAAATTAATATAGGTAATATTCAATCTCATATTGATAATAAAAAAATTAAAGCTAGTGAGACAATAAATATTGAATTATTAAAAAAAAATAAATTAATTAATAAAAATTCTCAAAAAGTAAAAATCTTAGGTAGTGGNGATCTTAAAGATAAAATAATACTTGAGGTAGATTTTATCTCCAAATCAGTTAAAGCAAAGCTAGATAAAACAGGNAGTACTTTAAAAATTAAGAAATAATAATTGATGAGTTCAAGTCTACAATCAAATGATTTAAGAAATAGAATAGTATTCACACTAGTTATATTAGCAATCTATAGACTTGGTACATTTGTTCCATTACCTGGTATAGACCCTCAACAACTACAAACATTGATGGAAGGTAATCAGAAAGGACTTCTGGGAATGTTTAACGTTTTTGCTGGTGGTGCTATAAGTAGAATGGCAATATTTGCTTTAGGAATAATGCCNTACATATCNTCATCTATTATNGTCCAACTTTTGACTGGTGTATCCGATTATTTTAAAAATTTAAAAGCACAAGGTGAAACTGGAAGAAGACAGATTACACAAATTACGAGATATGGAACNGTTTTACTTGCTACAATACAAGGATATGGTTTAGCTGTAGGTTTAGAGTCGTCTGCAAATTTAGTTATTAATCCTGGAACATTTTTTAAAATTTCAACAGTTACAACAATCGTAGCTGGTACTGTTTTTTTGATGTGGCTTGGTGAACAAATTACTCAAAGAGGAATAGGAAATGGTATTTCATTAATAATTTTTTCAGGAATTGTTGCAGAAATACCAAGAGCGTTAGTAACAACTTTTGAGTTAGGTAAAAGTGGAGCGCTCTCAGGTTTAATTATATTCATTATGTTTCTTATTCTAGTTGCTACAATAATCTTTATTGTATTTATGGAAAGAGCATTAAGAAAAATTTTAATCAATTATCCAAAAAGACAAATGGGAAATAAAATGTANGGTGGTGACTCNTCACATTTACCATTAAAGCTAAACTCTGCAGGTGTAATTCCCGCAATTTTTGCATCTGCAATATTATTATTACCAGTTACATTTTCAAATTTTAATATTTCAAACAATGAAACNTTTTTAAATATTTCATCATACTTTACTCAAGGTCAACCACTTTATATGCTTCTATACGCATCAGGAATAATATTTTTTACTTTCTTTTACACTTCGATAGTTTTTAATCCAAATGAGACAGCTGAAAATTTGAGAAAATATGGTGGATTTATACCNGGTATACGACCAGGTGAAAGTACAGCNATATATATAGATAATATTTTAACTAAGCTAACAACTATTGGAGCATTGTATTTAACTGCTGTTTGTTTATTGCCAGAATTTNTAATAGCTAATTACCCTATACCTTTTTATTTAGGTGGTGCTTCAATATTAATTGTTGTTGTGGTAGCAATAGATACTGTTACACAAATACAAACAAGATTAATGAGCTCTCAATATGAAAGCTTAATCAAAAAAACTAAATTTGGTAAATAAGAGGTGAATATAATTATCTTTGGTCCTCCTGGAGCTGGCAAAGGTACTCAATCTAAAATTTTAGTAGATAAGTTAAATAGTTTCCAAGTATCCACTGGAGACATGTTAAGAGAAGAAATTAATAATAATACAGAAATAGGAAAAAAAATAATAGATTCTATGGACAATGGAAAATTCGTTGATGATGAAATTGTTAATAAACTTCTTGAAAAAATAATATTTGATCCAAAAAAAAATAAGTTAATTTTTGATGGTTATCCAAGAACGCTAAATCAAGCTAAAAATCTAGAAGCTTTATTAAAAAAATCTAATCAATCTATAGACCACATTTTTTTTCTTAATGTTGATAAGGATGCAATAATAAAAAGGATTGAGAAAAGAAAAATTTTAGAAAAAAGATCTGACGATGATTCTGTTACTATATTAAAAAGATATGATATCTATATGAAAGAAACTAAACCAGTATTGGATTTTTATTCCTCACATAAGGGTTTTCATGAAATCGATGGAAGTCTCGAAATTGATGAAATTACAGGTAAAATTGGTCATATTCTTAATGTTTAAGACATTGACTTTAAAACAACTTCTTATATAAAAGGCTAAATTTAATCACAAAATATATGGCTCGTATAGCAGGTGTAAATATTCCACAAAACAAAATTGTTCAAGTTGGACTAACATACATTCATGGTATTGGTGACAGGTTCTCTAAGCAAATCTGTAAAGAATTAGATATACCGAAAGCCAAAAGAGTTAATGAATTAACAGACGATCAAATTTTAAAAATTAGAGAGTATATTGATAAGAATTTTACTGTTGAAGGTGATTTAAGAAGAGAACTATCACTTAATATTAAAAGATTAATTGATTTAGCGTGCTATAGAGGTTCACGCCATAGAAAGAAACTTCCTGTAAGGGGTCAAAGAACAAGATGCAACGCTAGAACTAGAAAAGGTAAAGCCATAGCTATTGCTGGTAAAAAACTCACACCATTGAAGAAGTAATAAAATGAATACAAAAAAAACAGACAATAATACTTCTGATGAAAATAAAGAGATAAAATCATCTAAAAAAAGTTCCTATTCAAAAAAAAAGAAGAGTAAGAAAAATATTTTAAATGGTACAGCCTATGTTTTATCAACATTTAATAATACAATTATTTCAATTGCAGATACTAATGGAAATGTAATTTCATGGGCATCAGCAGGACAAAAAGGTTTCAAAGGTTCTAGAAAATCAACTCCTTACGCTGCTCAAGTGGCTGCTGACTCTGCCGCATCTAAAGCACAAGAATATGGAATGAAAACACTTACTGTTGAAGTTAAAGGACCTGGATCAGGTAGAGAAACAGCTTTAAGAGCTTTACAAGCCAGAGGTTTTAAAATTTTATCAATAAAAGATACAACACCAATGCCACATAATGGTACAAGACCACCCAAAAAAAGGAGAGTATAAATGGACAACCTTGAAGTTAATGTTAAAAACTGGAAATCATTAATTAAACCAGCTAAGCTGGATGTTAAATTAAGTGATGATAAGACTATAGCTAAAATTACAGCAGAACCTTTAGAAAAAGGTTATGGATTAACTTTAGGAAATTCATTGAGACGAATTTTATTGTCGTCAATTAGAGGTGCAGCAGTAACTTCAGTACAGATTGATGGGGTTTTGCATGAATTTACGTCTATTAAGGGTGTTAGGGAGGATGTTACAGATATAGTTTTAAATATAAAATCATTAGCACTTAAAAGTTCTGCAGAAGGAACAAAAAAATTAGTTTTAGATGCAAAAGGCCCTGGTGAGATTAAAGCTTCAGACATAACTCCAATTTCTGATATAGAAATTTTGAACCCCAATCTAGTAATATGTAACTTAGACGAAAATACTAATTTCCACATGGAGATGAATGTCGGTACTGGAAAAGGTTATGTATCAGCTGATTTAAATAAACCCGATGAACCACCACTAGGATTAATTGCTATAGACTCATTATTTAGCCCTGTAAAAAAAGTATCTTATTCAATAAGTACAGCAAGGGAAGGTAAAGCCCTAGACTACGATAAACTTACTATGGAAGTTGAAACAAATGGATCAATTTCAGCCGAAGATGCCGTTGCTTATGCTGCACGAATTTTTCAAGATCAATTAGGTATGTTTGTAAATTTCGATGAACCAAAAGAAGTTATAACGAAAGAACAACCAACAGAACCTGAATTTAATAAAAATCTTTTAAGAAAGGTTGATGAGCTGGAACTTTCTGTGAGATCAATGAATTGTCTTAAAAATGATAATATAATCTATATAGGCGATTTAGTTCAAAAGTCAGAAGGTGAAATGCTAAGAACACCAAATTTTGGTAGAAAATCTTTAAATGAAATTAAAGAGGTATTAACTGGAATGTCATTATATTTGGGTATGGAAATACCAAATTGGCCACCAGATAATATTGCTGAATTATCTAAAAAGTTGGAAGAAGCCATCTAATGAGACATAAATTTGGCTACAGAAAACTAAATAGAACATCTGAGCATAGAAAAGCTTTGATAAAAAATATGCTAAATTCATTAATAAAATATGAGCAAATAACTACTACATTACCAAAAGCAAAAGTTTTAAAGCCACAAGCAGATAAAATAATAACTCTTGGGAAAAAGGAAACTTTACAAAATAAAAAAACATTATTTTCAAAACTACAGGACTCAAAATCAACGAATAAAGTTGTTAAAACTCTATCAAAAAGATACGAAAATAGAAAAGGCGGCTATACAAGAATAATAAAAGCTGGTTTTAGATATGGTGATAATGCACCCATGGCTGTTATTGAATTTGTAGATAGAGATATCCAAGCCAAAAAAGTAGATATTAAAAAAAAGGATACATCTAAAACTTCAGAAAAGACTCCTCCAAAAGTAGAAAAAGAAGACAAGAAAAAAAAATCAGCGTAATTTAACTACAAAATGAAGAAAAACTTCACTGTGGATAGGTCATTTGATAATGCACGTATTGATAGGTGGATAAGACATAACTTTAAAAAAATACCCCAGGGTCTAATTGAAAAAAATTTAAGAATTGGCAAGATTAAGATTAATAAAAAAAAAGTAAAAAGTTCACATAAAGTTAAACACAACGATATTATTGAAATATTTAATTTAGAAATTAAAGATAATGTAACAACAAAAAAAACTATCAAATTTGAACCATCAAAGGATGTGATCAAATCAAATGAAAATTTAATTATTGATAATAATGATGATTTCATCGTTGTTAATAAGGAAGCTGGTATATCTGTTCAAGGAGGCACAAAGTCTAAAAAAAATTTAATTGATATATTTGCCAAAAGTGAAATTTTTGAAAATACTAGACCATACACTGTACATAGACTTGATAAAGATACCTCAGGAGTTTTTTTGATTGCAAAAAATCGATCATCTGCTCAATTGTTAACTTCATTGTTTAGATTAAGAAAAGTTCACAAAACTTATTTAGCAATTTGTCATGGTGAAATTAGTAAGGATAAAGGTTCAATCGAAGGAGATTTAATTAGATATGAAAATGGTAAAAAAATAATTGAAAAAGCTAAAACTTTTTTTAAGGTTTTGGATAAAAATTCAATTAGCACTTTAGTAGAAATGAAGCCTATTACTGGTAGAAAACACCAGTTAAGAAAACAATTGTTAGAATTAGGTAACCCAATTTTTGGAGATAATAAATATTTTTTAACAAATAATCTAAAATCTATTAATAAGAATTTAATGCTTCACTCATATCAATTAAAGTTTATTATTAATGATAGTAAATATAAGTATACAGCTTTATTACCAAACTATTTCAAAAGTCTCTTAAAAACAAAAAGATTAAAATTTAAAGATTTTTAAGTAAATTTTTAACTATTTTTTTTTTTAAATACTTATAATTTAAATCTTTAACCAGTTTAAGGTTTGTGACACCTTTATTTCTAATACCACACGGTATAATTTTTTTATATTTTTCTATATCGTTATTAATATTTAAAGAGAATCCATGATAAGCAATCCATTTTTTTACTCTAATACCTATCGCTGCAATTTTTTTTGTACTATTTCTTTTTTTTATCCATATACCGATATTCTTTCTATCTGAAAAAGTACTTATATTATATTCTTTAAGTGATTTTATTATAGAGCTTTCAATGACTGTTAAAAAATTTCTTATATCTTTGTTTCTTTTAGTTAGATCTATTAGAAAGTAGAAAATAATTTGACCTGGGCCATGCCATGTTATTTTACCACCACGATTTGTCTTAATAAGTTTAATTTTTTTATCTAATATTTCATCATCTTTATAGCTGGAACCTGCTGTATAGATATCATTATGTTCTAAAATCCATATAAGCTCTTTGGCTTTTCCTTCTTTTATTTTATCTAATCTCGCCTCTAGGTATTTTATAGCTTTGTTATATTCTATGGGCTTTTTTGATATTTTGATCTCAATATTCATTTATTAAATTGTATTATATTTATTATGTATTAATAGTGCTTATAAAATTATGGGCGTAATTTATGACTTTAGTAAAAAAAATAAAGGACAAAAAAGTTAACTTTGAATTTAATAAAGAATTTATAAAAGTTGTTACAGATAAAATATCTAATAATGATGCTGATTTCATTTCAAATTCTTTTAGAGAAATGCACCCTTCAGATGCAGCAGATATTATAGAACATTTGAATGAATCTGATAGGGAAAATTTAATCAAATTAAATAATTTTCGAATAGATCCACAAGTATTTGTTGAGCTTAATGAGTCAATTCAAACAGAGATTATAAAGTACTTATCTACAGACTCTATTGTTTATATACTTAAGAATTTAGAATCTGATGACTCTATAAAAATTATTGAAAATCTTAATGACGAAAATAAGAATGAAATTTTAAGCTCTCTACCTCCTAAAGATAGATTTGTATTGTTAGAAAGCTTAAGCTACCCCGAAGATTCTGCGGCAAGAATTATGCAGAGAGAATTTACAGCTATACCAAGTAACTGGTCTGTAGGACAAACAATAGATTATTTAAGAGAGAATAAAGATTTACCAGAGGAATTTTTAGAAATATTTGTTGTAGATAATGAATTTAAACCAATTGGTACAGTCCCATCGTCAAAGGTTCTTAGAACATCAAGAGATGCAAAAATGAATTCAATAATGAATGAATCGCAACTTTCAATACCAGTTGATATGGATAGAGAAGAGGTTGGACATTTATTTGAAAATTATAATCTTAATTCAGCTTGCGTTGTAGATAAAAATAATAAATTGGTCGGAATGATTACGAGTGATGATGTTTTAACAGTTTTAAAAGAAGAAGCTGAAGAAGATGCCTTACGATTAGCGGGTGTAGGTGATGAAGAAATTACTGATGGTGTTTTAAAAAAAACTAAAAGAAGATTCAATTGGCTTTTATTGAATTTATTTACAGCATTCCTAGCCACATGGGTTATAAGTATTTTTGGTGCTACCATTGAGCAGATGGTTGCTTTAGCTTTTTTAATGCCTATTGTTGCTTCGATGGGTGGTAATGCAGGTATGCAAACTTTGGCAGTTACAATTCGGACTATAGCTACAAATGAATTGACTAAAAATAATTTTACTCAAAATATATTAAAAGAATTTTTGATAGGAATTTTAAATGGTATAATATTTGCTATAATTAGTGCAATAATAGTTCAGCTTTGGTTCAATGATATTCAGTTATCATTTATAATATCTATATCAATGGTTCTAAATATGATTGTAGCGGGTCTTTTTGGGATTCTTGTTCCAATTACATTAAAAAAATTTAATATAGATCCAGCTATCGCATCTAGTGTTTTTGTAACTACAATTACCGACGTTATTGGTTTTCTATCTTTTTTAGGTATTGGCGCCTACTTCTTTTATGGTTGATTAAATATTATCAATTAATCTTACTTTGTTCACATAAAATGCAATAAATAATTTAAAATTTCGTTTATTAAATTTTTTAGATAAAGTATTTTTATTTCTTAATTCAAAATATTCAATTACTACACCCATTTTATTAAGATTATTTCTGACTTGAAAAATTTTATGTTTATTATTGAAATTACCTTTAATTG
>NZKC01000059.1 GCA_002692475.1 Candidatus Pelagibacter sp. | reverse complement strand
ATTTTTGGATCTTGTTGCCTATCAATGATAATTTCAATAATCTTCTTTATAAGAGAAATACAAATTTCTACAAGTGCTTTAAANTTACATATGTCCGATATGGATGTACATATAAATTAGCTTGGTATAATTACTGCGGGGCCAATTAATTTTCTTGCCTCTAAGTCCTCATGTGCATTCTTAGCTTGTTCGAGTGAGTATTTTTTAGAAATTTCAATTTTGATTTTTTTNGATATTACCGCATCAAATACTTTTTTTGCAGACTCTACTAATTCTTCCCTTGTAATGGTGTAATGAGCTATTGACGGCCTTGTGAAAAAAAGACCTTTNGCGTTTATGTGCTTTTTAACATCAATTTTGTGGACATATCCTGAGGCATTACCAAATGATACCATCATACCTCTGACTTTTAAACATTCTATAGAACCCTCAAATGTTTTTTCTCCAACACCGTCATAAACTACATCTATTCCATTTTTTCCTACAATTTTTTCTACTTCTTCAACAAAANTATTATCAGTGTAATTAATTACATGGTGGCAACCATTATTTTTAGCAATAGCTTCTTTTTCTTTTGAGCCTACTGTTCCAATTACAGTACAACCAATTGCATTAGCCCATTGACATAATATTTGTCCAACACCACCTGCAGCAGCATGAAATAATACTTTGTCTCCTTTTTTTGCCACATAACTTCTATGGAGTAAATATTCAGCGGTTATTCCTTTTAATACAATGCAAGAGGCAATTTCATCAGACACTCCGTCAGGAACNTTTACTAATTTTTCTTGAGGCATTATTTGTTTTTCAGAGTAGCCTCCAATAGGCATTGATGCATGGCTAACTCTGTCCCCAACTTTAAATAAATTAACTTTTGATCCAATTTCTTCAATTATCCCACAAGCTTCTAAACCAATCCCGCTTGGTAGTGGAATAGGGTACAAACCTGTTCTGTGATAAACATCAATATAATTAAGACCAATAGATAAGTTTTTTATTAAAACTTCTGTGGGACCTGGTTTTCCAATTTCTACATNTTTTAACTCNAAAACTTCAGGACCTCCAAATTTTTCTATTTTAATTGCTTTCATTATTTTACGAATGTATCATTATGATAATCTTGAACTGCTTGCAAGATTTCAGCTTTAGTATTCATTACAAAAGGCCCACCTCTAGCAATTTCTTCATTAATAGGTTTTCCTGAAATCAATAAAAACTTTGCGTTAGATTTAGCTTTAACAGATAAATCCTCACCTTTTGATAATAGTATTAAGGTACTGTCTTTAACATTGTCGTGTTTTTTTTTACCAATTTCAATTTCCCCATTTATTAGATAAATAAAAGTATTATGAGTAGATGTTAATTTAAAATTAAATTTTTTATCTTTATTTAATTCAACATCTAAATAGACTGGTTCAACGTTATGACCCTTAACAGGACCTTCAGCATTTTCAAATTTACCAGCGATTACTTTGATAGTTTTATCTTCATCTTTATGAACACTCATTTTATCTGCATCAATATAAATATATTCTGGCTTACTCATCTTTAATTTAGCAGGCATGTTAATCCATAATTGAAAACCATGAAGTTTACCTTCTTTCATTGCAGGCATTTCAGAATGGATTATTCCACTTCCTGTTTTCATCCATTGGACATCTCCAGCTGTCATTGTGCCTTTTCCTCCTGTGCTATCTTTATGCTCAAAATCTCCAGCAAGCATATAAGTAACTGTTTCAATCCCTCTGTGAGGGTGGGGTGGAAAACCTGCGATATAATCTTCACTGTTTTCTGATCCAAACTCATCCAACATTAAAAATGGATCAAAGTAATTTGGCTCAACACCAATACTTCTTTTTAACTTAACCCCAGCACCATCTGACGCTGGAACAGGATCTATAATTTTACTTACTTCTATATGTTTCAATTATTTATTTCCTTTAATTAAAAAATATAAACCACCTATAAAAAGAAAAATTTGTTCACTTGTAAAAAGTTTTGATGTTATGAACCAATCTGAGTGAGCTATGGCAAATATATTAATCATCATTATGACAATTACAAAACCTGCTAATCTCGTAATAAAATTTCCATAAGGATTTTTAATAAAACCTCCAACTATTAATACAATACCAGCCGAAACTTCAGAAATAGCAACAAATGATGCAATAGTAGGAGAAAGGTCAAAGTATTCGATCAAACCTTGGGGTGGTAATGGAAATTTATTCAAACCATGAATCAGAAAAGCTATCGCTATTCCAAATCTTAAAAATAAAGAGGCCAAAGCTTCGAAATTTGAAAAAAAATCATTTATTTTATTTATTAAATTTTTCATATTATTTATTGTGCGAACCATCACAAAATGGCGGATTGTTAGTTTGTTTGCAAGCACAAAAGAAAATTTTTTTTGTCTCATCTGCTTTAAATTTAAGTGGTGTAAATTCAGTATTTTTATGAGAACCATCACAGAAAGGTTGCTTTAAGCTCTTTCCACATGAACACCAGAAATATAATTTATTTTTTTCAACTACTACAGCAATTGCTGAATTTCCTGCTTTAATCCCTTTAGTCATTATTTCTCCATTAATTTATTTCTNTAAATATGTATTTTATTACAAAATTTCAAGTAATTGATTTAAATTTTTAATTTCTTCATTCGGTTTAAAATCTAAATTATCAAATACATTATTATTTCGATTAACCCAAATAGATTTGAAACCATAATTACCACCACCAGATACATCCCATGTATTTGCACTTAAAAAAACAACTTCCTCTTTTTGTATTTTATATTTTTTAATTGGCATGTCATAAACTTTAGAGTCTGGTTTATAAATTCCAACCTGTTCAATTGAAAAAACATCATTAAATAAATTATCCAGATTATTACTTTTAATTAACTCATTTAGAAGTGCAGGGGTTCCATTTGAAAGAATAGCCAATTTAAATTTTTTTTCTTTTAAAATTTTTAAAACGTTAGGAACTTCTTCAAAGGGTGAAAGTACTTTATAAAGTTTTAGCAATTCAATTCTCATTGATGGATCTATCGAATATACCTTCATTGATTTATCTAAGCTATCTTCAGTAACTTGCCAGAAATCTTTATGTCTTTTCATTAAACTTCTAAGCCAGGTATATTCTAATTGAGTTGTTCTCCAATAATTAGCAAAACCTTCCCACTTATCACCAATCTTACTTTTACATTTCTCAGCTGCAGAATTCACATCAAATAAGGTACCATATGCATCGAAAATAATTGCTTTAATATTTTTCATAAATTGGATTAATATAATTATTAATGAATAATTTAAGACTATTCTATCAAAAAAAATTATCTGCTAACCTTACTGGTAATCTAGACAAAAAACAATCTCACTACGTAAATAAAGTAATGCGTTTAAAAGAAAATGATAAGTTTAATGTTTTTAACGAATCTGGGGAGTGGGTTGCTAAAATTAATAAAATTTTAAAAGGATTAATAGAATTTAAAATTATGAAACAGCTAAGATCTAAAGATAATAAAAAAGATATTTGGTTAGCTTTTTCTCCAATTAAATCAAATTATTTTAATTTTATGATTCAAAAAGCCACAGAACTTGGNGTAACTAAATTTATACCAATTATTTTTGAAAGAAGCATAGTTCGAAAAATTAATAAAGAAAGATTGAATAAAATAATAATTGAAGCTACAGAACAATCAAATAGAATTTCTTTACCAGAATTAGAAAATATTTTTACTTTAAAGAATTTTTTAAAGAATTTTGAAAATAAAATTAATTTAGTTTTTACCGACCTAAATTCACAGCAAAAAAACATTAGCTTTGATAGTGTAAATAAAAATCCAATTTGTATAATAGTTGGACCTGAGGGAGATTTTTCTGAGTCGGAAAGATTAGAAATCTTAAAATTCAAAGACATAAGATCATTGAAACTAAATGATAATATATTACGCTCAGAAACAGCTGTAATTTCGGTGTTATCCGTTATTAATTTTATTATAAATTGATAAATTGTCGCGAAAACATTGGTGTAATTTTATTTAATTGTCTTTATATAGATCTCAAAGATGAAAAAAATTTTTATAAATGTAATATTATTGTTAACCCCAATTGCTCTTCTAGCAGACCAACCTAAGAAATGGCAGATGGGTTTCCAGGAACCAGCGTCTCAATCAATGAGAGACATAGTGTGGTTTCACAATTACATGCTTGTTCCAATTATTGTTGCTATAAGTGCTTTTGTTTTATTTCTAATGCTTTATGCAATGGTTAAATTTAGAGCCTCAAGAAATCCTAACCCATCAAAAAGAACACATAATGTTTTGGTTGAGGTAGTATGGACACTAGTACCTTGTTTAATTTTAATTGTTATGGCTGTTCCCTCTTTTAAAGTCTTATACTCTCAAGATGAAATACCGAAAGCAGATGTAACAATCAAAGCCATAGGCTATCAATGGTATTGGGGATATGAATATCCAGACGAAAATATAATTTTCGACTCTTATATGATAGAAGAGAACGATCTTAAAGAGGGTCAGCCTAGATTATTAGCTGTTGATAATGAAGTTATTGTTCCTGTAAACAAAGTAGTTAAAGTATTAATTACAGCTAATGATGTTTTGCATGCATGGGCACTACCAGCTTTTGGAGTTAAAAGAGATGCAATGCCAGGCAGAGTTAATGAGACATGGTTCAAGGCTGAAAGAACAGGAACTTTTTATGGGCAATGTTCTGAGCTTTGTGGTATTAAACACGCATTTATGCCAATAACTGTAAGAGTAGTGTCAGAACAAGAATACCTAGATTGGCTTGAAGAAGCAAAAATTAAATTTGCCAAAGAAGNAATTGAAGATAATAATAAATTAATAGCTAGTAAATAAAAAAAATGTATAGCCAAACAACAACGCACGATCATCATAATCCATCAGGTTGGAAGAGATGGGCATATTCAACNAATCATAAAGATATAGGAACAATGTACTTAATCTTTGCAATTATTGCAGGATTAATAGGTACTGCTTTTTCTGTCTTAATGAGAATGGAGTTAATGCATCCAGGTGATGGAATTTTAGGAGGTGACTATCATTTATATAATGTTTTAGTAACTGGTCATGGATTAATAATGATATTTTTTATGGTCATGCCAGCCATGATAGGAGGATTTGGAAATTGGTTTGTTCCAATAATGATAGGTGCTCCTGATATGGCTTTTCCTAGAATGAATAATATTTCGTTTTGGTTGTTACCAGTTTCATTTATTTTATTATTATCTTCAATATTTGTAGATGGTCCTCCAGGTGCGCAAGGAGTTGGTGGAGGTTGGACTATTTATCCTCCTTTATCCTCAAAGACTGGTCAGCCAGGTCCAGCAATGGATTTAGCAATTTTAAGTTTACANATTGCCGGTGCTTCTTCAATTTTAGGTGCAGTTAATTTTATAACAACAATTCTTAATATGAGAACTCCTGGAATGACACTTCATAAAATGCCATTATTTGCTTGGTCTATTTTAGTTACAGCTTTTTTATTATTATTATCTTTGCCAGTTTTAGCTGGGGCAATTACCATGTTATTAACTGATAGAAATTTTGGGACAGCTTTTTTTGAAGCTCAGTCAGGCGGTGATCCAATGCTATTTCAACACTTATTTTGGTTTTTTGGTCATCCAGAAGTATATATTTTAATTTTACCAGGTTTTGGAATGATTAGTCATATTGTTTCTACNTTTTCAAAAAAACCAGTTTTCGGATATTTGGGTATGGCTTATGCCATGGTTGCTATTGGTATAGTCGGTTTTGTAGTATGGGCTCATCACATGTACACGGTTGGATTAAATACAGATACCAAAGCATATTTTTTAGCAGCTACAATGATCATTGCAGTCCCTACTGGAATTAAAATTTTTTCATGGATTGCAACAATGTGGGGTGGCTCGATTTCTTTTAAAACTCCTATGGTTTGGGCATTAGGTTTTATTTTTCTATTTACTGTTGGGGGTGTTACTGGTGTAGTTTTAGCGAATGCTGGCGTTGATACAGCCTTACATGACACTTATTATGTAGTAGCTCACTTTCACTATGTGCTTTCTTTAGGAGCGGTTTTTGCAATTTTTGCAGGATTTTATTANTGGTTTGGAAAAATGTCAGGTTATGAATATTCAGAGTGGCTTGGTCAATTGCATTTTTGGCTTACTTTTATAGGAGTNAACTTAGTTTTCTTCCCGCAACACTTTTTAGGATTAGCGGGTATGCCAAGAAGGTACGCAGATTATCCTGATGCTTTTGCTGATTGGAACTATATTTCTTCAATAGGATCATACATATCAGTGGTTGGTTTAGGNGTGTTCTTAATAAATCTTATTTATGCTTTCGCAAAAAAGAAAAAAGCTGCCCAAAATCCTTGGGGAGAAGGAGCAACAACTTTGGAATGGACAGTTCCATCCCCACCAAACTTTCATACGTTTGATGAGCTTCCAAAATTTGAAGATTATGAGGGTACAGAAAAATCTAGCAGTTAGATTTTTATTAGAATATATAAATTAAAAATGTCGACCACAAATATCAGAATTAAAAAAAATCAGTCTATAGATATTAAGATAGTTTCTGAGCTTTTAAAATTAATGAAACCAAGAGTGATGTCTTTAGTTATATTTACTTGCGCAGTAGGTTTGTTAATATCACCAGTTACTATTCCTTTAAAAGAAGCAATGTTAGGTATTTTGTTTGTTGCGATGGGGGCAGGAGCTGCTGGAACTTTAAATATGTGGTACGAAGCAGATTTAGATAAGCTCATGTCCAGAACTTGCTTAAGACCTATACCAAGAGGAAAAATAAATAGAAATCAAGCTTTAGTTTTTGGTATTTTGTTATCAATTACATCAGTAACAAGTCTTTATTTATTTACAAATTTTCTTTCTGCTTTTTTATTATTTTTTACTATTTTCTTTTATGTGTTTGTTTACACAGTTTGGTTAAAAAGAAAGACATCTCAGAATATTGTTATTGGTGGAGCTTCAGGGGCCTTACCTCCAGTAATAGGATGGACTATTGCAACTAATTCTCTATCACTAGAACCATTAATACTTTTTTTAATAATTTTTATTTGGACCCCTTCACATTTTTGGGCACTAAGTCTTTATAAAGCAAATGATTATAAAAAAGCAAAAATACCAATGCTTCCTATTACAGATGGTATAGAAAATACTAAAAAAAATATTTTAGTTTATTCTCTGTTAATGCTTCCTATTATTATCTCACCTTATATTGTTGGTTTTGCTGGATTAACTTATTTAGTTCCTGCTTTAGCTTTTACGCTTTATTATAATTATATTTGTTTAAGCCTTTATAAATTTAAAAAAGATAAATTTGACATTAAAATTGCAAGACAAGTTTTTAGTTATTCAATTTTGTATTTATTTTTATTATTTGTATTATTTTTATTAGATAAGGTTATTTAATGATACCTGACAAAAAACTTAAACGAAAAAATGTTTGGACTGCAGTTGGTTTACTAATATTCATTGTTTTTCTTTTTATTTTTAGTCTTTATAATATAGGAGTTTTTGATAGACCTATCTAGACAATGAAAAAAAATACTCTAACCCCTTTAATACTTTCAGGAATTTTTGTATTTATGTTGGGACTGTCATTTGCTGCAGTTCCATTATATGACTTATTTTGTCGAGTTACAGGATTTGGAGGCACAACACAGGTTTCGAAAGAGCCTCCTAAAATTGTTCTTGATGAAGTCATAAGTGTCCGACTTGATACAAATGTAAATGGTAACTTGGCATGGGATTTTAAAGCTAAAAAAAACTTGTTAGATGTAAAACCTGGCAAGGTATATAATATAGATTTCGTAGTAGAAAATATCGGGAACGAACCTTCAGCTGGGGTAGCTAGCTACAATGTTTCACCGTCTTCTTTTGGGCAATATTTTAATAAGTTAGGTTGTTTTTGTTTTGAAAAACAGGTACTAAATCCAGGAGAAAAGGCAGTTTACAAACTAG
>NZKC01000058.1 GCA_002692475.1 Candidatus Pelagibacter sp. | reverse complement strand
TTTCCTGTGGTGATATTATCTGATTTTTTTGCAGACACTCCTGAAAATCTTTCATAATGACCAAGATCNANATCAGTNTCNGCNCCATCATCNGTTACAAAAACTTCNCCATGTTGAAATGGGCTCATAGTTCCAGGATCTACATTTAAATATGGATCCAACTTTCTTATTCTTACTTTATAACCACGTGACTGTAATAAATATGCTAGGGATGCTGATGATAAACCTTTACCTAATGATGAGACCACGCCGCCAGTGACAAAAATATATCGCGCCATGGAATTATCTTATAGCGGCTAAATGAATAAATGAAAAGGATTAATTATTATTATCAGGAATTTTTGGAGTATCNTCAGACTCCTCAATTTTATCAATTATAGAGGTTTCNGGCATTAAATCACCNCTCGAAATTATAGTTAAGCTCAAACTACATATTATGAAAAGAGTAGCAACTATNCCTGTTGCTTTTGTTAGGAAATCTCCAGCAGTTCTTGAAAACATAAAATTATCTTGGGAAACACCTATTCCTAGAGCNCCTCCTTCTGATTTCTGAAATAAAACCAGAATTACAAGTACAATTGCTAAAATTACGTTTAATACTAATAATATATTTTCCATATTGTTTAATTAAAGGTTTTTTTAACTATATCAATAAGTTTCTTAGAGTTTTGGGATGCTCCACCAATAAGATAACCATCTAACAAATTTAANTGATTTATTTTTTCAATATTTTTTGGATTAACNGATCCACCATATAAAATTATATGATTTTTGAATTTTCTTTTTATTAGTGATTTAATAAAATTAATATTTTTTTCTAATTCTACATTATTTGGGACAATTCCAGTTCCTATTGACCAGACTGGCTCATANGCGATTATAATTTTCGTTTTTTTATTAACACCTTTGAGNCATTGAACAAGTTGTTTTTTTANGATTTTTTTTGTAAATTTTTTTCTTTTTTCATAAAGAGTTTCACCAATACATAAAATAACATTGAGTTTACTTTTTAATGCAGATAACACTTTTTTATTAATCTTAATATTGGTTTCACCTAAAACACGATTTTCTGAATGTCCTAAGATTACATANTTNACTCCAAGACTTTTGACCATTCTTGAATTTATAAAGCCGGTATGTGGGCCAAAATTTAAATCTTCATGGATGTTTTGAGCCCCAACATTAATTTTACTTTTTTTGAGAATCTCTGAGAAAGAACTTAATAANGTGAATGGTGGACAATAAATTATCCTAAATCTTTTATTTCTATTTNATCTAGTAAATTTAATTACTTTATTTAATGTTTTTAATGATCTCAAATCACCNTACATTTTCCAATTTGCTATAAAATATCTTATTTTATTTGTCATATTGAGGCTTATAATCTATAGGTTTGTCTTTTATAGTTCAATAAATTTAAAATATTATGCTTAACAGTATTCGTAATTTCTCAAAAACAATATACGCAAAAATATTATTATTTATTGTTGTTATACCTTTTGTCTTTTGGGGAATGGGTGGAGTTTTTAATAGCGGTAATACGAACTCACTGGTTAAAATTAATGAAGAAAACGTATCAACACAAGATTTTATTAAACATATAACTGAACAAAAGTTTAATCAAGAGGTGATAAGAGAAAATATTGATAACAATATAGTTGAAGAACTACTANCAGAGTTAATATCAAAAAAAATTTTAGAAATGCAAATAGAAGANTTGAATATAAANATCTCAGAAAAAAACTTAGTTAATATAATTAAAAAAAANCCAAACTTCATTGACGATAATAATAATTTTTCAAGATTAAAATATGAAAAATTTCTACTATCAAATAACATTGANGCNCCAACTTTTGAAAGAAGNCTTAAAGATAGAGAGCTACAAAAGAATCTNTTTAGNTATATATCGGGAGGTGTTTATTCGCCNTCNTTTTTGACAAAAAAAACTTATGAAGATGAAACAAAAAAAATTGANGTAAAATANGTNGATTTAAAAGAATTTTATGGTTCTGAAACTGAATTTACTAAAGAGGAGATAAACCAGTATATTGAAAATAATAAAGAAAANTTAGAGCAAAACTACTTAAACTATTCATATGTAAAATTAATACCTGATATCTTAACAGGTNCNGANCAATTCAATCAGGTTTTTTTTGATAAAATAGATGAAATTGAAAATAAAATATTAACTGGGAGNANACTTGATCAAATAATTGGTGAATATGATCTAAAAAAAATAGATAAAAAAAATATTAGTAAAATAGATAAGTTATCTAAAATTGACGAAAAGATTTTGGATAACATGGAAAAAAATCCTATCGATATTATTGATATGAATGAATTTTATTTATTATATGAAATAAATAGTAAAATTAAAAAACTTCCTAATGTGAATAATGATAAATTTATTCAAAATATTAAAAATAAAATTTATCAAGAAAAAAAATATTCATATAATTTAAATCTAATCAAAAAAATAAGCTCTAATAATTTTAATGATAATGATTTTAATCAAATTATTAATTCNGACCANAGTAAAGTAAAAAAANTAATTTTAAATTCATCCAAAGATAATAAAACTTTTAATATTGACTCNGTTAAAATAATTTATTCAATACCTGTTAAAAATTTTACACTTGCCTCNGATGAAAAAAATAATGTTTATCTTATTAAGGTTATGANTGAAATAGTTGATAAATCACTTGCTGCAAATGAAAAAATTNAAAATTATAAAAATTTATCNACTAATAATCTTAACCAAGNNGTTCTTACTTCATATGATTTTTATTTAAATCANAAATATAATATTAAAATAAATGAACAAACACTAGAAAGAGTTAAAAACTATTTTAGGTAATGATTAATCCGAATTTAAGTAAATTTAAAAATCAACATAAATTAAAAAAAATAAATCAGATTTTTTATAAAGTTAAAAAAGTTAATAACGATAANGATGTTATTAATTTAATTGATAATTTTTTAACTGAAAAAAATAGTTTTATTTTTGAATCTGTTGAAAAAGGATTNATAAAAGGNAGATATACTATATTTGGCANAAATCCTGATAAAATTTGGGAATTTAATAATAATAAATCTTATTTAATTGAAAATCNAAAAAAAAAAGAAATTAATAATAAACCAGANAAATTAATTGAAAAAATAATTGAAGAATTCAGGTTTAAAGTTCCTTCGAGTTTGCCTCCAATATCATCTTTAATTTCTGGATATTTCTCTTATGATACCATTAGATACATAGAAAAAATTCCAAATAATTGTAAAAATGATCTTGGTATTCCTGATGTAAGGCTTTTAAGACCGAGNACATTAATCATTTATGACAATTTAAAAAAAAAGTTTTTTTATATTATTAATGTGTACCACGATGAAAAAATATCAAACTATNCAAAGAAATTTTTAAATATAAAAAACGAATTATCTAATCTCTTCGANCAAANTTTCAACAAAAAAAAATTTAAAGAAAATAAAAATAATAATAAAAAGATAAATATTAAATCTAATATCCAAAAAAATAAATTTATAGCTATGGTAAAAAAAGCTAAAGAATACATTAAACTTGGTGATATATTTCAAGTCGTTTTAAGTCAAAGATTTGAAGCTAAACTAACAAAAAAACCATTAGAGATATATAANAAGTTAAGAATTACAAACCCATCACCCTTTATGTTTTATTTTAATTTTTCTGACTTTCAAATTATTGGGGCAAGTCCTGAAATATTGGTTAGATTAAGAGACAATAAAATTACCGTGAGACCTATAGCAGGCACACGACCAAGAGGTAAAACCATTGCCCAAGATAAGTTTTATGAGAAAGATTTACTTAACGACAAAAAAGAGCTTTCAGAACATCTTATGTTGTTAGATTTAGGTAGAAACGATGCTGGAAAGGTTTCAATGATAAATACAGTCAAAGTCACAGAAAGTTTTGTAATAGAGAGATACTCACATGTTATGCATATTGTCTCAAATGTTATAGGAAAGTATAATAAAAAATTTTCAAAATTTAAATCATTGCTAGCAGGATTTCCTGCAGGAACCGTTTCAGGCGCACCAAAAATTAGAGCTATGGAAATTATTGATGAATTAGAAAAAACAAAAAGAAAAGTTTATGCTGGTGGTATAGGTTATTTCTCAGCCAATGGTGAATTTGATACATGTATTGCCTTACGAACTGCAGTTTCTAAAAATAAAAAATTTTATGTTCAGGCTGGAGCCGGTATTGTAGCCGATAGCAAACCAATAAAAGAATATGAAGAAACTGTTAACAAAGCAAAGGCATTAATTAACGCTTTAAGATAATGAAAATTTTATTAATTGATAATTACGATAGTTTTACATTTAATTTATATCATTATTTATCATCATTAAAAACTGATGTTCATGTTGTGAGAAATGATAAAATAACATCAAAAGAAATATTAAAAAATAAATTTAAAAAAATAGTTATATCGCCTGGTCCTGGTAATCCAAATCAATCAGGTAATTGTATTAGCATAGTTAAGTCATTGCATAAACATCTTCCAATATTTGGTGTTTGTCTGGGACATCAAATTATAGGTCAAGTGTTTGGATCAAAAGTCGTACAATCGAAAAAATTAATGCATGGCAAGACTAGTAAAATTATATCAAAAAAAACTGGAATATTTAAAAACTTACCAAAAACTTTTGAAGCAACTAGATATCATAGTTTGATAATTGATAAAAAAACACTATCAAAAGACCTAATAATTACGGCAGAAACTGCAGATGGTTTGATAATGGCCATTCAGCATAAAAAATATAATTTGCATGGAGTGCAATTTCACCCAGAAAGCATTAAAACAAAAATAGGTATTAAGATTTTAAAAAATTTTATTAAATTTGAAGAAAAATGAGAGAATTTATCGAAAAAATCAATAGTAAAAAAAATTTGTCCTTTAATGAAAGTAAGGCTGTTTTCGAAATACTCATGGAAGGTAAGGCAAATGATAAAGATATATTTGATTTTCTAACATCGTTATCAGCTAAAGGTGAGGCATCAGATGAAATTGCAGGTGGTGTTTATGTATTAAGAGAAAAAGCTAAAAGAGTTAATATAGATAACTGTGTTGATACTTGTGGGACTGGTGGAGATGGTATGAATACTCTTAATATTTCAACTGCCTCAGCATTATTGCTAGCTAGTATGGGTATTAAAGTTGCTAAACATGGGAATAAAGCCGTCTCATCAAAATGTGGTTCTGGAGATGTTTTGGAGGCATTGAATATAAATATTAATTTAGAACCAAATGATATTGAAGATCAAATTAATAAAAATAACTTTGGTTTTATGTTTGCTCCTAATTATCATAGTGCAATGAGATTTGTTGGGCCTACAAGAAAAAAAATTGGCAAAAGAACAATATTTAATATGATTGGACCATTAAGTAGCCCTGCACACGTAAAGCGCCAAGTTGTTGGTGTATTTGATAAAAAATTACTAAAAATATTTGCAGATGCGCTATTTAATTTAGATATTAAATTTGCATGGATTGTAAATAGTGAAGATGGATTAGATGAGATATCTCCATATGCAAAAACTAATATTATGCAACTTAAAGATAAAAAAATTAATAAAATTACTATAGATCCAAAAGATTTAAATATTAATGCAGATAAATTTGCAAATCTTGTTGGTGATGATGCGGTATTTAATGCCCAAAAAATGATAAATATATTTAAAGGTGAAGATAATGATTTCTCTAAAGCAGTCTGTTTAAATGCGGCTGCAGGTTTAATTGTATCAGAAAAATATGAAAATTTTGAATTAGCTTACAATTATGCTAGGGACTTTATTAAATCAGGCAAAACCTATAAACATTTGGTAAAAATACAAAATGTCTGAAAATATACTTGAAAAGATAATACAAACAAAAAAAGCAAAGATTGAAAATCTAAAAAAAATTACAGATTTAAATGCTTTGAAGGATGTAATTAGTAAGAATAATTCTTTTATAAATTTTAAAGAAAAAATAGAAAACAATATAAAAGCAAAAAAATTTTCAATTATAGCTGAGATAAAGAAAGCAAGTCCTTCAGCTGGTGTAATTATTGAGAATTATGATCCTGTTGAAATAGCAAGTATATATAATAATAATAACGTTACTTGTTTATCAGTCTTAACAGAAGAGGATTTTTTTTTAGGGAATTCAACACATATTACTAAAATTAAGGAAAAAATAAAATTACCAATCCTTTGTAAAGACTTCTTTATAGATAAATTTCAAATTCCGCTTGCTAAAAGCTATGGTGCTGATGCTATTTTAATAATCTTAGCTGGCGTAACTGATAATCTAGCTTCTGAACTATATGAAGAAGCGTTAAAATTTGACATGTCAGTTATTGTTGAAGTACATACAGTAGATGAAGCTAAAAAAGCTTTAAAATTTAAAGATGCTTTATTGGGAATAAACAATCGAAACCTTAAAACTCTTAAAACAGATATAAATACAACTTATGATATTCATAATGTTTTACTTGATCATCAAGGTCCGTTAATTTCCGAAAGTGGAATTAAAACAAAAGATGAGCTAATAGATTTATCAAAAAAAACTTCCATCAAAACTTTTTTGATAGGTGAATCACTTTTAAAAAATTTAGAGAAAAATTCTATTTTTTCTGTTTTAGGTTGAAATTAGCTAAGTTTTACAGTCTTTTTAAGCTATTGTTTATTTAAAAGAACTTTTATAGAACATATATGTACTTAATTTGTTCTATGTTAACAAAAAAACAAAAAAACCTGTTACTTTTTATCAACAAGAAGTTGAGATCTTCCGGTGTATCTCCTTCTTATGAGGAGATGAAGTCNTCACTTAATCTTAAATCTAAATCTGGAATTCACAGGTTAATAAGTGCTTTGGAAGAAAGAGGNTTTATTAAAAGATTAGCTCACAAAGCAAGAGCGCTTGAAGTAATTAAATTACCAGAAACAGCGTCTGCTAATGATATTTATAATAACTTTTCACCAAGTGTAATTAAAGGTGGNCTAGATAAAGATCAGGAATTTGATGGTTCAGATATACCGGTTTTAGGAAAAATTGCTGCTGGAACACCAGTTGAAGCTATACAAAATGAAGTTTCAAGAATTCCTTTGCCTGAAAATATAGAAAAAAAAGGTGAATTTTTTGGATTAAAGGTTCAGGGTGACTCAATGATTGAGGCAGGAATAAACGATGGGGATACTGTAGTTATTAAAAAAACAGATAACGCTGATAATGGTAAAATAGTTGTTGCACTTATTGATGATCATGAAGCCATGCTCAAAAGGATTAGAAAAAAAGGAAAAACTGTTGCACTAGAAAGTGCAAATAAAAATTACGAAACCAAAATTTTTGGACCTGATAGAGTAAAAGTTCAGGGTGTTCTTGTATCTTTATATAGAAGTTTCTAGATAAATATAATAAACAATTAGAATGAAAAAAGTAGCAACTAGATTTGCTCCGTCACCTACTGGTCCCCTACATATAGGTGGGATAAGAACTGCTTTATTCAATTGGTTATATTCAAAAAATCAAAATGGTAACTTTTATCTTAGAGTAGAAGATACAGATAAAGAAAGGTCCAAAGAAGAATATAAGAACCAAATAATTCAATCACTTAAATGGATTGGTATCAACTACGATGGNGATGAATATATACAATCAAAAAAACTTNCAGATCATGTTAAAGTTGCAAANGAATTACTTAAAAATGGTCATGCATATAAATGTTATTGCTCAAGTGANGANATAGANGAGCAAAAAAAAAGAGCCAGACAAAAAAAANTTCCTTATATATATAATAGAAAATGGCGAGATAAAAAAGATACTGATGCTCCAAAAGATATTAAACCAGTCATAAGATTTAAAAGTAAAATTGACGGAACATCTATACTAAAAGACTTAGTTCAAGGTGATGTTGAAATTGATAACAATACTATTGAAGATTTTATCATTTTAAGAAATGATGGAACTCCAACATATAATCTATCAGCAGCAGTCGATGATCACCAAATGAATATGACTCACATAATTAGAGGTGATGATCATAAAATAAATACATTTAAACAAATTCAAATTTATCAATCTATGAAATGGGAGTTACCATCGTTTGCCCATATACCTCTAATACATACTATTGAAGGAAA
>NZKC01000026.1 GCA_002692475.1 Candidatus Pelagibacter sp. | reverse complement strand
TGTTGGTGACCACGAAGATCTAAAAAAAGATTTGAAAAAGAAACATAGATAGTATTTAATATATGGGTGAGTACAGTTTCCCTAACATTAGATGAAATTTTTGATTTAGCTAAAAAAACATTATTGGCTAATGGATGTGATGATGAAACAGCATCTATTCTTTCAGATTTAATAAGAAATGCAGANCGNGATGGNTCTTTATCTCATGGTTTATTTAGATTACCAGCTTATGTAAGTGGTTTAAAAAGTGGAAAGATTAATGGTAAAGGAAAACCAGANGTTAAAAAGATTTCACCATCAGTAATAAAAGTTCAAGGTAATAATTGTTTAGCNCCTGTAGTTTTAAATAAAGGTTTGCCTGAATTAGTAAAAGCTGCAAAAGAAAATGGTGTTGCNGTTCTTGCAATNAATAATTCACATCATATGGCTGCTATGTGGCCAGAAACTGAAAAGTTAGCAGAGGAAGGCTTAGTTGCTTTTGCTTGCACATCATACAAACCAGCGGTAGCTCCTGCTGGTGCAATCAAACCATTGTTTGGAACAAACCCAATTTCATTTGCTTGGCCAAGACCGGGAAAAACCCCAGTTGTTTATGATATGGCAACTGCATCAATGGCAATGGGAGAAGTTCAAGTCGCTAAACGTGAGGGGCATAAAGTTCCTTTAGGAACAGGGTTAACTAAAGACGGCAAGGAGACTACAGATCCTGCTGCTATAGCAGATGGTGGTGTGTTGTTACCTTTTGGTGGTTATAAAGGATCAGCTATTGCTATGATGGTTGAGTTAATGGCCGGAGCATTAGTTGGAGATAACTTTAGTTTTGAAACGGCAACCAAAGATAACAATGATGGTGGACCTCCAAGTGGGGGAGAATTTATTTTAGCAATAAATCCAGATAAAACATCGGGTACTAATTGGGAAAAACATTCTGACGAGTTCTTTAATAAAATGAAATCAATGGGAGATGTAAGATTGCCCGGTGAAAGAAGACATAAAAATAGATTAGATACTGGTCCAAGAAATATTAATGAGGACTTAGTTAATAAAATAAAATCTTTAAGCTAATTCAATTTCAATTGGTGTGTGGTCTGATGGTTTTTGTCTACCTCGTGGAAACTTATTTATTTTAACATCTTTAACATGGTGAATTAATGAATTAGATACTAAAAAATGGTCAATTCTCATTCCGTTATTTTTTTGCCAGGCACCACTTGTATAGTCCCAAAATGTATAACCTTCTTTTTCAGGATAAATAAATCTATATGCATCATGAAAACCTAAATTAATAAGTTCTCTTAGTTTTTTTCTAATCTCTAGTCTAAATAAAGCATCATTCTCATAACTTTTTGGATTATGAACATCTTCTGCTGATGGTATAATATTAAAGTCACCACCGATAATAATATTTTCATTTATTTTTGACATACTCTTAATTTTTTTAATTAAACTATCTAACCAATATAACTTGTATGTGTATTTTTCCGTATCAACAGGATTTCCGTTTGGGGTGTAAATATTAATTATTGTGATATTTTTCTTCTTTACTTTTACATCGGCCGTAATAATTCTTGATTGCTTATTTTTATCTTTAAAAATATCATTTTGAATATTTTCTAATTTCTTTTTTGAAATAATAGCAACACCATTGTAACTTTTTTGCCCAAAAACATAATTTTCATATTTTAAAGATTTTATATCATCATAAGGATAGGTTTCATTCGGTGTTTTAATTTCCTGCATCATTACAATCTCAGGCGAAAATTTTTTTAAATATTCTTTTATATTTTCAATACGAGCTCTTACAGAATTAACATTCCATGAGCTTATAATCATTAAAGAGAGAAGGAAACACCACAACCACAAGAAGATTTACTCTGAGGGTTATTAATTTTAAAAGACTCACCGATTAGTTCTTTTACAAAATCTATTTCTGAACCATTAAGAAGTTCTGCAGATTGTTTATCAATTAAAATATTATTAAACCTAACATCATCAGTTTCCTGATTCTTATCAAATGAAAAATCATATTGAAAACCTGAACAACCCCCACCTTTAATTGCGATTCTAAAAAAAGATCCTTTATCTTTTTCTAGAAGCAGATGGTTTATCTGTTTTATTGCTTTATCAGTAAATTTAATTTCTTTATTCATATTTCAACACTGCTATTACTAATATAATAATATTTTTTTGATTTTAAAGCATGAAAAATTTCAGCAAACTAGGTCAATTTAAAAGCAGAGGAAGGCTTTTTAAAGAGGCTAACAATAGATTTCGTACTCCTTTTCAACGAGATAGAGACAGAATTATTCATAGTGCTTCATTTAGAAGACTTAAGCATAAAACACAGGTTTTTGTTAACACAGAAGGAGACCATTATAGAACTAGAATTACTCATTCTATAGAAGTAGCTCAAATTGCAAGAACAATTGCTAGATTTTTAAAACTAAATGAAGAATTAGCTGAAACTTTAAGTCTTGCTCACGATTTAGGACACACACCATTCGGCCATGCTGGAGAAGAAGCCTTAGATGAATGCATGGAAATGCATGGTGGATTTGATCATAATTTACAAACTTTAAGAATAGTAATGTTTATAGAAAATAAATATTTAAAATTTAAAGGTTTGAATTTAACAATCGAAACAATTGATGGTTTAATAAAACATAATGGTCCTTTGTTTGACCTGGAAAAGGTTGATCGATTAATTGGAGTTAAAAATTTTAAAAATAAGATTAAATTTAATACTTATCCTTCTTTAGAAGCCCAATTATCAGCAATATCCGACGATATTGCATATAATAATCATGATATTCAAGATGGTATAAAGGCAAAACTTTTTAGCGTGAATGATCTATTAGAAATAAATTTTTTTAAACAAATTTATCACCCTTACAAAAAAATTAAAAATATCTCTAATGAAATTTTAATTTATCAATTAATTAGAGAATCTATTAATCAAATGGTTAAAGATTTAATNGAGAACTCAATTAAAAACATAAAAAAAAATAAATTAAAGAGTTTAAAAAATATTTTATCCCATAACGAAGCTACAATTAATTTTTCGAGTAATTTTCAAGACATTTTAGATCAAATAAGAGATTTNTTAAGAATCAAAATGTACAATAATAGAAGTGTTTTACTTAAAAACAATAATGGTAAAAAGATTATTAAAAATTTATTTACAATTATTAATAAAAAACCACAAAAATACTTAAATAAAATTCAATTAAAGTTTGATAAAGATAGGGCTATAGCTGATTATATTTCAGGAATGACGGATAGATATGCAATTAACTTATATAAAAAAAATAGATGAACATATTTAGATTATATTCAAAAAAAATCAGAGATAATATTACTGCATTAGATAATGATGGTGTGATTAAAACTCCAAAAGATCTGAGCTCAATTAACGTTGATGTGCCGCCTGAAAATATTCAATCTGACATATCTACAAATGCTGCCATGGTTCTTTCCAAAATTAACAGTAAAAGTCCTTTAGTTGTTGCTGAAATTATTAAAAAAAAATTATTAGAAGATAATGATATTTCTAATATTGATATACTAAAGCCTGGTTTCATAAATATAAAATTTAAGTCAAGCTTCTGGAATTTATTTCTAGAGAATATAATTAATAATCCAAATGAATTTGGAGTGGATAGCTCTCAGACTAAAAAGAATTTCTTAATAGAATTTGTTTCAGCAAATCCAACTGGACCGTTACATGTAGGTCATTGTAGAGGTGCAATTTTAGGTGATGTTGTTTCTAATATTCTTAAATTCAATAAACATAATGTATTTAAGGAATATTATGTAAATGATTATGGAAACCAGATTATAAGTTTTACAAAGTCGGTTTTTTTTAGATGTAGAGAAATTGTTTTAAAAGAAACATTTCCTAATGATGAAAATTTATATCCTGGTGAATACATTATACAAATTGCTCAAAATATAATTAAAAATAATCCAAAAATTAAATTTGATAATTTTGACAATATATCAAATCAACTTACTGTATTAGCTGTTTCAGAATCTCTCATTTTAATTAAAGAAAATCTTAAAAGCCTTGGTATCAAACACGATAATTTTCAAAGTGAAACAGAGATAGTGAAAAACAATGAAGTACAAAAAGTTGTAGAAAAACTTCAAAAAAATAATTTTATTTATAAAGGCCGTATTAAGGCTCCAGAAAGTGAAAAGAGTGATAACTGGGTAGAGAGAGAACAGCTACTATTTAAATCAACAGATTTTGGTGACGATAAAGATAGAGCACTTCAAAAATCAGATAACAGCTGGACATACTTTGCCAGTGATGTTGCTTATCATAATCACAAAATTGAAAGACAGTTTGATACTTTAATTAATATTTTAGGTGCCGATCATGCGGGCTATATAAAAAGAATAACNGCATCCGTTGATGCTTTAACAGGTGAGCAGGGCAAACTAATTTGCAANGTAAGTCAACTNGTTAAACTTATTAAGGATGGCAAATTATTTAAAATGTCAAAAAGAAAAGGTGATTATATAACAGTCGAAGATTTAATAAGNGAGGTTGGAAAAGATGCTACAAGATTTATTATGCTTAGTAGAACNAGCGATGTAGAATTAGATTTTGATTTTACTAAAGTGAAGGAAAAGTCAAAGGACAACCCACTTTACTATGTTCAGTATTGCTATGCTAGAATTTCTTCTGTGTTTAGAAATATAAATAAAAAAATTAATGATGAAATTGATGTAGAAAAATATGATTTTAATTATTCAGAAGATGAAATAAAAATACTTAAAAAAATTTCACAATGGCCATTAGTTATCGAAATAGCTAGTAAGAAATTGGAGCCTCATAGAATACCAAATTATCTATATGAACTTTCTTCTGATTTTCATTCATATTGGAATATGGGAAAAGACAATGAGGATAAAAGGTTTATTAACAAAGATAAGAAAATATCTAATGATAAACTTGTTTTCNTAAAATCGATTTCAAATGTNGTAAAATCAGGNATGAATATTATTGGTGTAGATACCCCTGAGAGTATGTGATGGTAAAAGAAATTAAATTTTTATTATACATTACCGTAATTACCTTATTCTTTTTTTTTACTATTAAATATTATCTATCAGACCAATTTAAAAAAAAAGTTTATAGAACTCACAATAATTATGAATTAACAATTAACGAATATTCTAATAATTTAAAAATCTTAAATAGCGATACAGATAATATTATCGAATATGTGGATAATAAAAATAATAAATTAAAAAAAAAATATCAATTTTGGAAATTATTAGAAAATGATTAAAAATAGAAGAAGCTTTATTATTGGTATTAAAAGTACAAAGCTAGCTTCAAAAGAAGTATTATTTATCAAAAAATATAAACCTTGGGGAATAATTCTTTTTTCAAGAAATATTAAATCAATTAAACAAACAAAAGAACTTACAGATAGTATTAAGAAAATTTATAATGATGAAAATTTTCCTATACTCGTTGATCAAGAAGGTGGTCGTGTTAGTCGGTTGGAGAACTTAATAACCTCATCTTCTTTTACAGCTAATTTCTTTGGTACAATTTATAAAAAAGATTTTAAAAATCTTAATAATTACTTAGATATTTATATCGACCAAATTTCTTATTTATTAAGAAAACTTGGTATAAACTTAAATACGACACCTGTACTTGATTTAAAAATAAAAAACGCGAGTAGTATAATTGGAGATCGATCNTTTTCTANTGATGTAAATNTTGTCAGTAAACTTGGTGATTTAGTNATTAAAAAATTTCATAAAAATAAAATNGGTTCTATGATTAAGCATATACCTGGCCATGGNTTAGCTAAGTCTGANAGTCANAATTTTACGCCAGTTGTTAAAAAGGATCTTAAAAATCTAAATAAATATGATTTTCGAGCCTTTAGAAAAAAAAAGTCTCTTTTCGCAATGACTGCTCACATTATCTATAATAAAATTGATCCAATTAACACGGCAACACATTCTAAAAAAATTATAAAAATTATCAGGAATAAAATCCTATATAAAAATATAATTATTTCAGACGATATATCTATGAAGGCTTTGAAATTTACTACTGCCATAAATACAGAGAAAGCGTTCAAAGCAGGTTGTAATTTAGTTCTTCATTGCAACGCCAGGATGTCTGAAATGACGATAGTTGCTAAAAACTCACCGAAAGTAGATAGTTTTTTGCTGAAAAAAACTTTAGAATTTTATAAACTTGTAGCTATCTAAATGAAAGAAGATACACAACTTCAATTTAACGTAGATCTTAATACGTTCAGTGGACCACTTGATATATTATTAGATTTAGCAAAGTCACAGAAAGTAAATTTAGAAAATATTTCTATCACAAAACTGGCAGATCAGTTCCATGATTTTATAACCAAATCATTAGATTTAAATTTAGAATTAGCATCNGAATATTTATTAATGGCTACTTGGTTAGCTTATCTAAAATCAAAACTTCTACTACCAGAGACTGACGAAGAAGAATTTAAGGCATTAGAAGTTGCTGAAAAATTAAAGTTACAATTAAAAAAACTTGAATTAATTAGATTACTCTCAGACCAAATGTTAAAAAGGAAAAGATTAGGAAGAGATATCTTTATGCGTGGCGCAAAAGGTCAAATTAAATCAATATATAGCTCTGAATACAAACTTTCATTATTTGAACTTTTAAAAACATATGCTGATATAATAATGACTAAAGATTTTCAACGTATCAACATTCCAAGATTACCAGTATTCACAACTGAGGATGGAATTAATGAGATTAAAAAATATTTTGGAAAGCTAGACGATTGGAAGAATTTAGATGACTTGATACCAAAAAATTTTACTGTAAAAAATAAACTTAAAAGAACTGGTCAGGCAGGTATTTTTGCTGGATCCCTTGAATTGGCTAAAGAAGGAAATATATCTATAAAACAAGAAAAATTGTTTGAAAACATATTAATTAAGGAAAATAAATGAAAAAAAGTAAAAAAGATAACGTCGTTGTTTTTCCATCAAATTTAAGCAGTGGTGAACGAGAAGTTGAAGCAATTTTATTTGCAGCTGCTGAACCATTAGAAATCGAATCTATTGAGGCAAAGGTTTCAAAAAATATAAATGTAAAAAAAATTTTAGATAAACTTCAGAAGTTTTATTCCGAAAGAGGAATTAATTTAGTATGTCTTTCAAATAAATGGTCTTTTAGAACAGCGCAAAATTTATCTAAATTAATGTCTCAGCAAAAAACTATTGAGAAAAAATTATCCAAAGCAGCTATAGAAACACTTTCAATAATCGTTTATCACCAACCAGTAACAAGAGCTGAAATTGAGGAAATACGAGGTGTTGCTTTTGGAACAAACACGTTGGATATTTTAATGGAATTAAATTGGGTCAGGCCGCAAGGTCGTAAAGAAGTACCCGGTAGGCCAATACAATATGCCACTACTGAAGTATTTTTAAGTCATTTCAATCTACAAAAGCTTACTGATTTGCCTACTGTAGATGAGCTTGGATCGGCGGGACTGATAGATACAGGTGCAATAGATGCTTCTGTATTTGGTACTGGAAAATTTTATCAAGAAAAACAAGATGAAAAAAAAGAAAATATATATTCAAATATAGATGAAATGTTAACAAGTACTTTAAAAGATAAAGAAAGTGACTAAAAAGAGACTTTAAATATCTATATAAAAGTTATATACAAACAATATGAGCATAGGATTTTGGCAAATAGCAATTGTAGTAATATTAGTTGTTTTACTTTTTGGAAGAGGAAAAATATCTAGTCTTATGGGGGATGTTGCAAAAGGTATAAAGAGCTTCAAAAAAGGAATGTCCAATGATGAGGTTGATAATTCGCCAAAGAATGTTTCTGAAAATAATCAAGACACAGATAAAAAAGAGTAAATCAAATGCCACAAATTGGCTGGTTTGAAATATTAATTATAGTTTCAATTGCTATAATAATTGTAGGTCCCAAAGATTTCCCAATAATGTTAAAAAAAATTGGATCATGGATCGGCACAGCAAAAAAATATATTTCTAATGTTCAGAATGAAGTTTCTTCTATAGATATTGACGAAAACGATAATGATGAAAAAAAAGAAAATAAAAAAGTAGAAAAAAATGACATTAAATGAAGAAAAGATGGGTTTTTTTAGTCACTTAGCTGAGCTTAGAAAAAGATTAATCATTTGTTTTATTTTCTTATTTGTTTTTTTTGTCATCTGCTATTTTTTTTCTGAATATATTTATGGATTTTTAGTTGAACCATACTCATCGGTGGTCCAAGATGATGGTATTCAAAGAAGACTAATTTTTACTGCATTACAAGAAACTTTTTTAACATATTTAAAAGTATCTTTTTTTACAGCCTTTTTTATAACTTTTCCTTTTATATTAATTCAGTTTTGGTTATTCATCGCGCCAGCATTATATAAAAACGAAAAATCTGCAATTATGCCTTATTTAATAATAACACCTATCTTATTTTTACTTGGAGGAATGCTGGTTTATTATTTAATTATGCCATTAGCCATTAAATTTTTCCTTTCCTTTGAAAGTGCAGGAACAATTACTAATTTACCAATACAATTAGAAGCAAAAGTTAATGAATATTTATCACTAATAATGAAATTAATTTTTGCTTTTGGTATAAGTTTTCAACTGCCTGTGATTTTAAGCTTACTTGCAAGAATTGGTTTAATTGATTCGATTTTTTTAAAACAGAGAAGAAAATATGTTGTGGTAATGATTTTTGCAGCCGCTGCAATCCTTACACCACCTGATCCAATAACACAAATTGGTTTAGCAATACCTCTTTTAATTTTATATGAATTGTCTATTTTTTCTGTAAGTATGATAGAGAAAAAAGTTAAAGAAAAAGAGCATGCATAATATAAAAGATATAAGAGATAATATCGATAATTTTGAAAAATCATTATTAAAAAGAAATATAAAAATTGAAAAAGCTAATATTGNTAATTTAGATAAAGAAAACAGGAAACTTATTCAAGACAAAGAATTATTAGAAAAAGAAAAAAAAAATATCTCAAAAACGAAAGATCAAAATTTATTTGAAAAATCGAAAGAAATTTCAAAAAAAATTGAAAAATTAAGTCGTGATCAATCAGAAATCAAAATAAAGTTAGATACAATCTTATCATCATTACCCAATATTCCCNTGGATGATGTTCCTGTTGGTAAAGATGAGAATTCAAATGTTGAAATAAAAAAATTTGGAGAAATAAAAAAATTTGATTTTAAACCAAAATCACATTTTGAGTTAGGAAATGATCTGAATATGCTTGATTTTGACTTAGCTACGAAAACAACAGGATCTAGGTTTGTATTTGTAAAAAACCAATTAGCATTACTTGAAAGAGCCTTATCAAATTTTATGCTTGATACTCATATCAATAAAAATAATTATTTAGAAATCTCACCCCCTTTGATTGCTAATGAAAATACTATGTATGGAACCGGTCAATTACCTAAATTTGAAAATGATCAATTTGAATTAGTTTTAGACGATAAAAATGATCGTAAGTTTCTTATTCCAACAGCTGAAGTAATATTGACCAACATGGTAAAAGATAAAATTTTACAGGTTAAAGATTTACCCCTTCGTTTTGTAGCCTCAACACCTTGCTTTAGGAAAGAAGCTGGTAGTTACGGTAAAGATACAAAAGGTATGATTAGGCAACACCAGTTTTATAAAGTTGAACTTGTAAGTATTGTAGAACCAAATAACTGTAACGATGAATTGGAAAGAATGACGAATTGTGCAACTAATATTTTAGATCTTTTAAAATTACCTTATAGAAAAATGTTATTATGTACTGGAGATATGGGTTTTAGTGCAGAGAAAACCTATGACATTGAAGTATGGATACCTTCAGAAAATAAGTATAGAGAAATATCAAGTTGTTCATCTTGTAGTTCTTTCCAGGCAAGAAGGATGAAGGCTAGATACAAAAATTCAAAAAATGAAACAAACTTTGTTGGTACATTAAATGGTAGTGGACTGGCTGTTGGAAGAACATTGATAGCAATTTTAGAAAACTACCAACAATCTGATGGATCAATAAAGGTACCTGATGTTCTCAAACCATATATGAATAACATGGAAAAAATTCATAACAATTAGAGTTGTTTTAATAAATCTTTTGGTATAAAAAATGCTCTAACTAAGGAGTAATAATGTCAAATTCTGGAATAGGTCAATTCATACCTTTAATATTAATATTTGTAATATTCTATTTTTTCTTAATAAGACCTCAGCAAAAGAAAGTTAAAGAGCATAAGATAATGGTCGAGAACCTAAAAAGAGGTGACAAAGTTATAACAGTTGGTGGAATAGTAGGAACAATTGATAGAATTNTCGATGGTGAAAAAGTTGAAGTAGAAATAGCTGATAATGTAAAGGTTGAAATTATTAAATCTACGGGTATCCAAAGTTTAGTAACTGCTGGTCAAGAACCTAAAAAATAATATTTTTTTTAAAAAGTGCTATATTTTTCAAAATTAAGAATATTTTCTGTAATCATTGTTTCATTATGTTTAACTTTTTTTGCTTTAACAAATGTAACTAAATTTGATGATAATTTTCTAGATAAAAAAATCAATTTAGGATTAGATCTTCAAGGCGGATCATATCTACTTTTAGAGATTGATAATCAGCCAGTAATCACAAGAGAATTACAAAATAAAATAACATCTATTAAAAATTATTTTAAAGGAAAAAATATTAATGTTTTTAATCTAAAAATTTATGAAGACACATCAATTATTTTCGAAGCAAAGCAAGATGACAAAGATTTAATTAATGAATTGTTAGAAAGCACTGAAGAACCATTAAATCCATACTATGAAAAATTTAAATCTTTTAAATTTGATGTTGATAGTAAGGACAATCAATTTAAAATGACTTTATCAAAATACGGTATAATAGAGTTAAAAAATTCATCTTTAGATGCAGCTATAGAAATTGTAAGGCGTAGAATAGACGAAGTGGGAACTAATGAACCCAATATACTAAAGCGTGGCAATGATAGAATTCTTGTAGAGCTTCCTGGNCTTGATGATCCAATGAGAATTAAAACTCTTCTTGGTAAAACCGCAAATTTATCTTTTCGATTTATTTCTAAATCAACTGAAGAACAGTTTGGGGTTGAATTAATGGAATTTGAGGATGACTCAGAAAATCCTGCTAATGTAAGTAAAAGAATTATAATTAGCGGTGAAAATTTAATCGATGCCCAGCCTAGAATGGATTCGGAAACGAATGAAACTGTGGTTACATTTACACTAGATAGAGTTGGAGCAAAAAGATTTGGTAAATCAACAACCTCAGGAGTNGGAAAAAGACTAGCAATTGTCCTTGATGGAAAGATTATAAGTGCACCAGTTGTCCGTGATGCCATAGTTAGTGGATCTGGTCAGATTACTGGAGGTTTCACATTTCAGTCTGCTACTGATTTAGCTTTATTATTAAGATCGGGTGCATTACCTGCTCCAATGAATATAATTGAAGAACGAACAGTAGGCCCAGGACTGGGTGAAGATTCAATTAAAGCAGGAATAATTGCGTTAATATTTGGATTTTCTTTAGTTATTCTCTTTATGATAATTAAATATAGGTTTTTTGGTTTAATAGCCGATATAGCATTAATCTTTAATTTATTTTTTTTGGTAGGCATTCTTACATTATTTGAGGCTACACTTACATTACCAGGTATAGCAGGGATTATTTTGACCGTTGGTATGGCAGTTGATGCAAATGTATTAATATTTGAAAGAATAAAAGAAGAAAAAAATAATGAAAAAAATCAACTAGTTGCTTTTGACTCGGGTTATACAAAATCAAAGACAGCGATACTAGATGCAAATGTTACAACGTTTATTGCAGCAATAATTTTGTTTTTTTTAGGCTCAGGTCCAATAAAAGGNTTTTCGGTAACTNTAGGTGTGGGTATTTTAACAACTCTTTTTTCAGTTTATTTTATAGCTAGATTATTAACTTCTTTATACGTTGTTAGAAACAAAGATACTCAAATAAAATTGTAATATATGAAACATTATAAATTTAATAAATTTTATAAACCTTTTACAGCTATTTCAGCAGTCCTAGTTATTATCTCATTATTACTGCTTGGTATTAAAGGCTTAAATCTAGGTATTGATTTTAAGGGTGGAACTTTAATTGAGTTAAGAGCTATAGATAAACAAATAAATATTTCTTCCTTAAGAAATTCTTTTTCAAAAATGAATTTAGGAGATGTTGCCATTAAAAACTTTGGCAACGATAAAGATTTCTTAATAAAATTCGAAAAAAAAGGTGACAATAAAAGTTTAATCCAAAATATCAAAAAAAAACTCGATGCTTATTTAGGCACTGGTTATGAAATTAGAAGGGTTGAAAATGTCGGACCTAAGGTTAGTAATGAGTTACTTAAAGGTGGATTAATAGCCATTGCTGCATCACTTGGTGCTATGTTGTTTTATATTTGGATAAGATTTGAATGGCAGTTTAGCATTGGTGCAATATTAGCTTTATTTCATGATGTGCTTATAACAATGGGTATATTTTCATTATTTAGTTTAGAGGTAAATCTTTCTATAGTAGCAGCCATTCTAACAATTGTTGGATATTCNATGAATGATACAGTTGTTATTTTTGATAGAGTAAGAGAAAACCTAAAGAAACATTTAGATATTAAAATTTTTGANTTATCAAATTTATCTATTAATGAAACTTTATCTAGAACTATAATTACATCTCTTACAACGCTTTTAGCTTTATTTTCGATATTCTTTTTTGGAGGCGAAATACTTAAAGGTTTCGCTTTTGCAATGATATTAGGTGTTGTCTTAGGAACCTATTCATCTATTTTTATAGCTAACCCTGTTTTGGTTTATCTAAGGGTTTCTTANAAAACGATTGTTAANGACGAGGATTAATATAAATTTTGNGCAGCAACCATCGTTAGCAACATCGGTAAAGACAGNAGTGTGTTTGTTCTTGAAAANAGCATAGCAGTTTTAGCTGATTTTGCTTTAACCTCGGCATCACATTCAACTATGCCAAGTGCTCTTTTTTGATTAGGCCATATTANAAACCATACATTAAAAGCCATAATTANCCCAAGCCACATTCCAATACCAATAGCTGTATTTTTACCTCCACCTGAGGCTATACCTAATGTCATTGCATCGTGCACATATCCATTTAACCAAGCTAAAACTAACCCAGATATGACAGTTGCTAAAGCGGCCCATCTAAAATAAAAAAGTGCCGAAGGTGCTATAACCTTACCAATCGCTGGTTTCTGTTCATCTGGTATTTTAGGCATATTAGGTATTTGAACAAAATTAAAATACCATAACAAACCAATCCACATAATTGCTACAACAACATGGATATACCTTAGTAACCAGCTCCAAAAAATTCTATCAATATCAAATCCTTCATTGTTAAAAAAAAGACCCAAGAAAAGTAGAATAGAAATAGCCAATGAAGTGTGTATCGTTTTTGGCAGTGATGAAAGTATTTTGTTCATATTTGTATAATAATATANTTTTATTAATAATTATGCAATTTTTTTGATTTTATTTTCAAGCAAATCCTTAAGGAATTTGCCTGTATAACTCCCTTTAATTTTNATTACTTCCTCAGGTTTTCCTTCAGCTATAATGTTGCCTCCGTTTACACCTCCATCAGGACCCATGTCAATTATATGATCAGCAGTTTTAATTACATCAAGATTGTGCTCAATAACAACAACCGTGTTCCCTGTGGCTACAAAAGTATGNAATATTTCTAATAGTTTTTTAATATCATGCTGATGTAANCCAGTTGTTGGTTCATCTAATATGTATATTGTTCTACCTGTAGATCTTCGTGATAATTCTTTAGCTAATTTAATCCTTTGAGCCTCTCCACCGGATAATGTAGTCGCTTGTTGTCCAATTTTTATATAACCCAAGCCCACCTTCTTTAAAGTTAGTAGTTTAGATCTTATATTAGGTATGTTTTCGAAATAATCACAACCTTCATCTACAGTCATATTTAGTACATCTGCAATACTTTTGTCCTTAAATTTAATCTCTAACGTTTCTCTGTTATACCTACTTCCTTTACATTCATCACATGTAATATAAACGTCTGGTAAAAAATGCATTTCATAAGTAATCACACCATCTCCTTCACATGCCTCACATCTTCCCCCTCTAACATTAAATGAAAATCTACCTGGTTTATATCCTCTACTTTTAGACTCTGGCAAACTAGTAAACCAATCACGTATTGGACCAAATGCTCCAGTGTATGTTGCTGGATTAGATCTTGGAGTTCTACCAATAGGCGACTGATCTATATTTATGATTTTATCTACAAGCTCAACACCTTTAAAAGTTTTAAATGGCATTGGGATTTTTCTAGATTTATTATTATTGAGACTTAAATTTAAAGCATTGTAAAGCGTTTGTAGTACTAATGTTGATTTACCACTACCTGAGACACCAGTGATACAAGTAAAACATCCAAAAGGTATTTTTAAGTTTACATTTTTTAAATTGTTTCCTGTGGCTCCACCAAGCTGCAAAAATCTTCCATTTTTTGCAAGCTTTCGCATTTTTGGTATTGGGATAAATTTTTTATTCGATAGATATTTTCCAGTAATGCTTAAATCGTTTTTAATAATATCTGAAAAAGAACCTTGTGCTATNACTTCACCACCGTTGTTACCAGCTTCTGGTCCTAAATCAATAATGTGATCAGCACTTTCCATTGTTTCTGTATCATGCTCAACAACAATAACTGTGTTACCTAGATCCCTTAATCTTTTTAATGCATTAATAAGTTTTACATTATCCTTTTGATGCAATCCAATAGATGGTTCATCCAAAACATATAAAACGCCAGTTAAACCAGAACCAATTTGTGAGGCAAGTCTTATTCTTTGAGCTTCACCACCTGATAAGGTTCCAGANTCTCTTGATAAAGTTAGATAATCCAAACCTACATTTAATAAAAAATTTANTCTTTCATTNATTTCTTTNAGTATGTGTTCAGCAATTTTTAGTTCTCTTTGACTTAGATTATTTTCTAGATTTTTAAACCATTTTTCNGCATCTGTNATAGACATTTGAGTAACTTCACTTATATGTAAATCATTAATTTTTACACATAAGGCCTCTTCTTTTAGTCTATGACCCTTACAAACTTCACATTTTGAATCCGACTGATATTGAGAAATTTCCTCTCTTTTCCAATCACTATCAGTTTCAAGATATCTTCGCTCTAAATTGTTGATTACACCTTCAAATGTTTTTTTGTGTGAATATTTTTCATAGCCATCATCATAACTAAATTTAATTTCTTCGTTATCTGATCCATATAAAATTATATCTTTTATTTTTTTGGGTATTTTTTCCCATTTATCATTTAGGGAGAAACCATAATGTTTTGATAATGAAGAGAGTGTCTGAGCATAATATAAACTAGACGATTTTGACCATGGTTCAATTGCACCATCAGCGATAGTTTTTCTAACATTTGGTATAACCAAATTTGGATCTACATTAAGTTTTATTCCAATACCCTCACACTCTTCGCAAGCACCATATGGGCTATTGAAAGAAAATAATCTTGGTTCTATTTCTTCTATAGTAAATCCACTTTCTGGGCAGGCAAATTTGGATGAAAAAATTTTTCTTTCTATTTTTCTATATTTTGCAGGCAATGTTTCATTTTCATATTCAACAAAAACAAGACCATTTGATAAGTTTAAAGCTGTTTCTAAAGATTCGGCTAATCTATTTCCCAATGAATTATTTAATACAATTCTATCTACAAGAACATGAATATCATGCTTTAATTTTTTATTTAACTCAGGTACATCGTCAATGTTATATAGTTTTCCATCAATTTTAATTTTTCTAAAACCTCTCCTTTTATAACCCTGTATATCTTTTTTATATTCTCCCTTACGACCCCTAACAACTGGTGCATAAATATAGATTGTTGATTTTTTAGGTATTTGCTTAATTATATCGACCATCTGCGTTATTGTTTGAGATTCAATTTTTTTACCAGTAAAAGGAGAGTAGGGTGTGCCCGCTCTTGCATATAATACTCTCATGTAATCATAGATTTCAGTTACGGTTGCAACCGTTGATCTTGGATTTTTTGATGTATTTTTTTGTTCTATCGAAATAGCAGGGCTGAGTCCTTCAATCAAATCAACATTAGGTTTTTTCATTTTATCTAAAAATTGACGTGCATATGCTGATAAACTTTCAACATATCTTCTTTGACCCTCTGCATAAATTGTATCAAAAGCTAAAGATGATTTTCCTGACCCGGAAAGACCTGTAATCACAACAAACTTTTCCTTTGGTATCGTTACAGATATATTTTTTAAATTATGTTCTTTTGCCCCTTTAATAACTATGTTTTTAAGCATATTTTTTGTTGCTTTAAATAAATAAAATTAATATTCAGTGTTGTTATATGATATAAATATATAAATATATTTATATCATCTTTAAAATATTATGGCAGGAAGTTTAAATAAAGTACTATTAATTGGTCGTTTAGGCGCAGATCCCGAAATAAAGGAAATGGTCAATGGTAAAAGTGTAGCTAGATTAAGTTTGGCAACTAGTCAATCCTGGAAAGATAAAAATACAGGNGAAAAGAAAGAAAAAACTGAATGGCACCGTATAGTTGTATTTAATGAAGGTTTAGTAAATGTTGTTAAGCAGTATTTAAAGAAGGGTGCACAAATTTATGTTGAGGGTCAAATATCAACTAGAAAATGGAAAGATGAAAAATCTGGACAGGATAAATATTCAACTGAGGTTGTCATACAAGGATANAATTCNTCTCTAACAATGTTAGGTGGTGGAAATAGTTCATCTTTATCAANCCAAGACAGCACTCAATCTATAGAAAACACTTCCCAAGCATCACAAAACGATTTGGATGATGAAATTCCATTTTAGTTTTTATGCCAGATATAGAAAAAATAAAAAATAATAATATTAAACCCATAGCAATGTATGATGAGATGAGCTCATCTTATCTATCATACGCTATGAGCGTAATTGTTAGCAGAGCATTGCCTGATATTAGNGATGGACTTAAACCAGTCCATAGAAGAATTATTTTTGCAATGCATAAAGGTGGTTTTGATTGGACGAAACAATTTAGAAAATCTGCAAGAATTGTTGGTGATGTTATAGGTAAATACCATCCTCACGGTGATCAAGCTGTGTATGATGCTTTAGTAAGAATGGTTCAAGATTTTTCTATGAGTCTACCTTTAATTGACGGGCAGGGAAATTTTGGATCTATAGATGGAGACCCACCTGCTGCAATGAGATATACAGAGACAAAACTTGCAAAGATTTCACAATTTTTAATAGATGATATTGATAAAAATACAGTTACTTTCAAAAGTAATTATGACGAAACCGAACATGAGCCTGTTGTATTACCAGCTCAATACCCAAATTTATTGGTAAATGGAGCAGGTGGTATTGCTGTTGGTATGGCCACAAGTATTCCACCTCATAATTTAGGTGAGGTGATAGATGGAACTCTAGCACTAATTAATAATAGAGATATTAAAATTAACGAATTAATGAAACANATCCCTGGACCTGATTTTCCAACTGGTGGAACAATTATAGGTAAAAATATTATTAAGGAGGGATATAANAGTGGTAGAGGTTCNTTTAAAATAAGAGGNGAAATTAAAATAGAGCAAAGAAAGAATGGAAAAGAAAGAATTGTAATAACNTCAATACCATATCAAGTAAATAAATCTACAATGAATGAAAGAATAGTTGAGCTGGTTAGAGAAAAAAAAATTGAAGGTATAAGTGATATTAGAGATGANTCNAATAGAGAAGGTATACGTGTAGCAATAGATTTAAGAAGAGGTGTTGAACCNGAAACTGTTAAGAGACAATTATATAAATATACTTCAATTGAAAGTTCTTTTGGATTTAANACACTNGCTATTGTTGATCAAAAACCAAAAAATTGTAATCTTAAAGATTTTATTGATCATTTTTTAAAATTTAGAGAAGATGTAGTAATTAAAAAAACAAAATTTGATCTTAAGAAAGCTGAGGATAGAGCACATATATTAATTGGNTTATCGGTTTCTGTAGAAAATTTAGACAAAGTTATTAAAATTATTAGATCATCTAAAACACCAGATGATGCAAAAAAAGANTTATCTAAAACAAAATGGAAAATAAATAAATCATTAAAATTTATAAAAATGATTGAAGCAAAAAATTCTAAAGGACAATATAATTTAACTGACGTTCAAATTAACGCAATTTTAGAACTTAGGTTACAAAAGTTAACAGCTTTAGGTATCAATGAAATTGAAGTCGAAATTAAAAAACTTTCAGATTTAATNGCTCAATTTAAAAAAATTATAAATTCAAAAAAAGAATTNATGAGTGTTATTAGCAATGAATTAAAAAGTATAAAAGAAAGATTTGCTNTACCTAGACGTACTAAAATTATAGANGCNGTATTGAATTATGANATTGAAGAAACTATTCAAAAGGAGTCAGTGCTAATTACTGTTACATTACAAGGTTATATTAAGAGAGGCTCTTTAAGCGCNGTTAANCAACAGAAAAGAGGAGGAAAAGGTAAAGCNGGTATTAAAACAAGAAACGAAGANTCAGTTGTTCAAACTCTTTCAGTTAATACTCATACATCTGTCTTGTTTTTTTCTACAGAAGGACTTGTTTATAAAATTAAAGCCTGG
>NZKC01000057.1 GCA_002692475.1 Candidatus Pelagibacter sp. | reverse complement strand
TCCACAACATATTCCAATGAAATTCACATTCATTTCTTTACAATCTTTTGCAAATTCTCCCATTTCAAATCTATTGCAATACAAATGATCGAGAGCTACCGGAAAAATATTATCACCTGGTATACATTTACAATCTGGATCAACAGTATCTTTTGGTTGGTTTAAAAAACCAGGATACTCTTCCGAGGTTCGATAAGGAACTGGCAGAGCAGCGACGTGGCAAGAAACTTTATCTCTTATTTTCTTTATTAGTTTCATTGTCATTTCTGGTCCTCTGTAACAATTTAATCCAACAACATCCGCACCTTGGTCTTCCATCATTTTACAAGCATCTTCTGGTGTATGACCTTCTCTAGTTAAATCTCCTTTTGGTATTGCAAAATTAGCGACAGCTATTAGACCTTCTTGTTTAATTGCTTTTAAAGCTATTTCCATTTCTCCTGTCCAATTAATTGTTTCCGCAATTACAAAATCTACTCCAGCTTCTTTTGCCCATTTCACTTGTTCCTCATACATTTTTTGACATTCAGCATGAGATTTTTTATCTGTTGGGTTATAAATATTTGTATTTGCAACATCACCACAAACCATAAGATCTAGATCTTTAAATTCTTTTGCTGCATCTTTTGCAATTTTTAAGGCATTTTTTTGCAATGGCTCAAGTAAATCTTCTTTACCAATTAATCTCAACTTTTCCCTATGTCCGTAATAAGTAAAAGCTTGCACAACATCGGAGCCAGATCTTATAAACTCTTTATGTAATTGTGTAACTACTTCTGGGTGCTCCAAAACTACCTCTGGTACAAAAGCTCCAGCAGATAGATATCCTCTTCTTTCCATAGCAAACAAGTATCCTTCAGCACAAAGAACTGGGCCTTCGTTTAATCTTTTAATTAAATTTTTTTTCACTTTTTCCTCCTTTAAATTAAATTGTAATTAATTTTTCTTAAATTCGAGGAAAATTTTAGTAACTATCTCTTATAATTGATTGTTGAAAAACTGTTTTACAATTTAAATTAAATTTAAAACCAATTTGATTATTAATTGATACTTTTTTCATTAATTAAAAAATTATTATAAAATTATTCCTTATAAAAGACATTTTTATTTCAACTTTTAGTTGAAACTGATTTGCTTTTTAGGGACCAATGTGTTCAATTTATACAGTTAAATTTAACAAAGGGAAAATAATGAAAATCAAAAAAATANTACTTTCTGCTTTAGTAATTCTAGGTTTCACTTCTTTTAGTGGAATTGCGAATGCTGCGTGCGGGAAGATATCAATTGCAAACATGAACTGGGCTTCTGCAAATTTCATGGCTGAAGTTGATAAAGTTATACTAGAAAAAGGTTATGGTTGTGAAGTTGAGCTAGTGCCTGGTGCAACAATGCCAACTTTTACATCTATGCAAGAAAAAGGTGAGCCGGATGTAGCTCCTGAGTTTTGGGCTAATGCTGCTATTGTTGAACTAGAAAAAGCTGTAGCTGAAGGAAAGCTTCATTCAATTAATAAAGCTCCAATAACTGGTTTAGGTGAAGGTTGGTGGGTATTACCTGCTACTTTAGAAAAANATCCAGAATTAACAACTGCTGATGCAATTTTAAAAAGACCTGATCTTTTTCCACACCCAGAAGATCCATCAAAAGGTGGATTTCATATTTGTCCTCCAGGATGGAACTGTGAACTAAGTAACAGAAACCATTTCAGAGCATGGGAAATGGAAAGTAAAGGTTGGAAAATTGTTGAGACTGGTTCAGCAGCTGGACTTGATGGTTCAATTGCTAAGGCTGCCGAAAGAGGCGAAAACTGGTTTGGATACTATTGGTCGCCAACTGCTTTAATTGGAAAATACGGAATGATAGCTGTTGATATGGGTGAATATGCTGGAAAAGATAACTGGGATAATTGTTTATCGAAACCAGAACAAGAATGTGCTAACCCTAAGAAATCTTCATGGGTTAAATCTGAGGTTTTCACAGTAGCTACAGACAATTTCAAAAAAAGTGCTGGAAAAGATGGTATGAAATATCTTAAGAAAAGAGTTTATCCAGGTCCAGTGATGAATGGTATGTTAGTTTGGATGGGAGAAAACCAAGCTGAAGGTGCGGATGCAGCTGTAGAATTTCTTAAAACTCAAGAGGACGTTTGGTCTAAATGGGTTTCTGGAAAAGCTAAAAAAGCAATCAAAGCATCACTTTAATAGTGAAAATTATCTGAACCCGTTTTATAAACGGGTTCAGACTTTAAAAAAAATTTAAATGGATTTCTTAAATAAAATTCCCGAAATGGATAGAGACGCTTTAAGAGAGCTGAAAAAGGGAATTGATTTAGGTTTTAAAGATTTTTCAAGAGCGTATGGGGATGCGATTGAAAGTTTTTTTGATCCGTTATTATATTTTTTAATATTTCTTGAAAAACTTTTAGTAACAAGTCCTTGGCCAATTGTAATCGGAGTTTTTGGATTGTTAGCTTGGATTGGTTCAAGAAGTATAAAATTAGTTATAGGAACTATGATATGTTTTCTTGTAATTGGTTATTTTGGAATGTGGAAAAACTGTATGGCAACAGTTGCTATAATATCCGTATCTACGTTAGTTTGTATTGTTGTTGGAATTCCAATTGGCATTTTAATGTCTAAATCTAATAGAGCTGAAAAATCAATTCTACCTATTTTAGATATGATGCAAACGATACCTAGTTTCGTATATCTAATTCCTATTATTATGCTTTTAGGTATTGGAAAAGTACCAGGGTTATTAGCAGTTTGTATTTATGCATTACCCCCAGTTGTAAGATTAACTAACCTTGGAATAAGGGAAGTAGATAAAGAAGCATTAGAGGCTAGTGAAGCATTTGGGGCAACTCCAATGCAAAAACTAAANTCAGTTCAAATTCCTTTATCCTTACCAACTATCTTCGCTGGTGTTAACCAGACTATTATGATGGCGTTAGCTATGGTNGTTATTGCTTCTATGATAGGTGTAAAAGGTCTAGGAATACCAATACTTCAATCTATATCTAACCAGTATTTAGCTCTTGGTATGATGAATGGTCTTGCCATAGTTGCTTTAGCAATTATTTTTGACCGGGTCACCCAACAGTACGGTCAAAGGATCCAAAAACACAGAGGTCAAAAAAAATAAACTGTTTCAATTTGTTCTACGATTTTTATAGACAGTTTTTATAAAATAAATAAGTATCGGCCTAATGAAATTTTCATTAGAAATTGGACCTACAGCTGACTTGAGCACTTTACCAGCATTAAAAGACATATATATTACAATGCTTCCGGGTGGGGATTATAGAGAAACAGCTCAACAGGCAATAAACCTTGTAAAAAAAGGCTATAATCCAATTCCTCATTTTCCAGCGAGATCAATTGAGAGTGACAATCAACTTAAAGAATATGTTGATATGTGTAAAGACGGAGGCGTTAAACAAGTTCTAGTTATAGGTGGTGGACGTGAACCTGCAGGTAAATTTGATAGCTCCTATCAACTTTTAGAGACTGGTTATTTTGAGAAAATGAAGATAGGAATTGCTGGACATCCCGAGGGGAGTCCTGATATATCCGATTCAGATTTAGAAAAAGCTATGATAGATAAAAAGCCTTATGCTGATTACATAGTAACACAATGGTTGTTGGATCCTCAGCCTATCATAGATTTTATTTCTAAACAAAGTATACCAGTTCATGTGGGAATTACTGGCCCTCTCAAAATATCAAGCTTAATTAAATTTGCTAATATTGTTGGAGCAAAAAATTCCTTAAATTTTCTTAAATCTAATTTCAGTAAGGCGTTAGATTTATTAAAACCTAAAGACCCTAATGATTTAATTGGGAAACTTAATTCACATACTGATTATTTTCACATTTATACATTCGGCGGCTTGAAGGAAACTAACAAGTGGTTGATGGAGAACAAATATGTCTAAAGAGTTTGATTATGATAAAGTAAGACACAATACAGCAGTAGATCAGTCTGACAGAAATGTGCCTTATAATTTAAGACAAAGTGGACCAACAAAAGTTGAATTACTAATCTCTACAAGAGTTAGAAAATCACCTTACTGGCATTTATCTATGAAAGCCGGATGTTGGAGAGCAACAGTGTATAATAGAATTTATCATCCTAGAGGATATGTAAAACCAGAGGATGGTGGAGCTATGGTCGAGTATGATGCAATTGTAAATCATGTTACTATGTGGAACGTAGCTGTAGAAAGACAAATCCAAGTAAAAGGTCCAGATGCAGAAAAATTTGTGGACTATGTGATTACTAGAGATGCTACAAAAATTTCTCCGATGAGAGCACGATACGTTATTTTGTGTAATGCTTATGGAGGAGTTTTAAACGACCCAATTCTTTTAAGAATTTCAAAAGATGAATTTTGGTTTAGTTTATCCGACAGTGATATTGGTCTTTACCTTCAAGGTGTAAATGCAGATGGAAGATTTAATGTTACAATAGATGAAATTGATGTAAGTCCAGTACAAATTCAAGGTCCAAAAGCTAAAGCACTAATGAAAGACTTATGTGGAAATGAAGTAGATTTTGATAACATGCCTTTCTATGGTCTTGGAGCTGGAAAGGTTGGTGGAAGAGATGTTATAATTTCTCAATCAGGTTTTTCTGGTGAAGCGGGCTACGAAATTTATTTAAGAAACTCAACTTTATATGCAGAGGATATGTGGAATGCAGTTCTTGAAGCAGGAAAGAAACATAACTTAATGGTTATTGCACCTGCTCATCATAGAAGAATTCAAGCAGGAATTCTTTCATGGGGACAGGATATGGATAATCAACACAATCCTTTTCAATGTAATTTAGGATATCAAGTTTCACTTTCTGGAAAAGGAGAATGGAATAAAAAAGCTGACTATGTTGGTAAGGCTGCACTTGAAAAAATGAAAGCAGAACTTAAAGATGGCAAGAAACCATACAAACTCCAATTAGTTGGATTTGAATTGGGAGGAAAACCTATCGAAGAATATGCTCCTGATTTTTGGCTGGTATCTCCAGAAGGTGGTGGAGATCCTGTAGGTTTCATAACCTCTCCTTGGTATCATCCTGAAAAAAAACAGAATATTGCTATGGGATATGTTCCCTTTGATGGAACTTTGAACTCTAACGGTTTTCCAAAAGGAAAAGTTGGAACTAAGTATAAAATTCATCTACCGGAGAAATACTCAGAAAAACCAGGAACGCCTGTTGATGCAGTGGTAGTTGACATTCCTTTCAAAGAATCTTTTAACGCAAATACAAGAGAAGTAGTTAAAGGTTAAATAATTTTAGGGGGAAATATAATTTCCCCCTTAAACAATGACCAAAATTTTTTTAATTGGTATTTGCATAATTATAGCAATTGCTCTAATACTTTTTCCATTAGTGGTATCTTATAAAGCACAAAAAAATAGAGATAAAAAATAAGGATGTTTGCAATTTTTTTAGACATAATTTTCAAATCGATAAAATTAGATAAGTCATTATATTCTGATAGTAGATATTTCAATGAGGCTGCAATTTATTTCGCAGGATTAATAATGATTTTAGATGGTGTTGCTGGGGCTATAGCGGCAAATACAATTATAAAAACCTCTATAGGAATTTCTGGAATTACTGCAGTTTTTGCATGGTTTGTATGGGCTATATTTATTTACGTGATAGGAGTAAAATTATTTCCAGACAAGGGTACAAAAGTTTCATTTAAAAATATTTTAATAGGTGTGGGTTATGCACATTCGCCAGGGTTAATCAGATTTTTTGCAGTTGTCCCTGAACTCGTATTCCCAATAATTTTCTTAACGCAATTCTGGATATTTGCATCTTTAATTATTTCTACAAGACAAATACTTAACCTTAAATCAAATTTTAAATCTTTTGGTGTAGTATTTCTTTCATTTTTAATTATAGCCTTTTTGTCAATTTCCTTTGTAATGAGTAGGATGAATGGCTTGCCAGCAGGCAATATAAGCTAAATAGGAAATAACGTCTTAGAAATCCTACAAGATTTACACAACTTATATCCGCTTAAGATCAAATTTTGACTTACACTCTCATCTATCTTTTGACATTCTTCACAAATATTATCTATTTTTTCTTCATCATCAGTGTAATTTTTTTTTTGATTGTATTCTTTAGTCATTATCAGTAAGTCCAGCTCCAGCAGCACTTTTTTTAAGTTCATCACTTTCTTCGACGAAAGTATTTGTGGATAGCTTATATAAATTATCCCATTCTTCTTGACTAAAAGTATTATTATTTTCAATAAAATTAATTTCTGTTAGCTTGGCATTTTCAAGTATTTTATTGCTAAAATAATTCGAATAAATATTTTGATTAAAATTAAATAAAAAAATATTTTCATCAAACTTAAAAGATATTTTTTTCCCTATAACTTCAGATGCTCTACTTAAAAAAGGTAAAAATAAAATTGGATAGGACATATTTTCTATTTTAATGTTTATTAATTCTTTGAGCTCATTAACCTGATCAAGAAAACTTATACCCGATATAATTGGACAATATGGTATCTTAGATTGATTATGATTTGAAATGAAAGTTAAATTTTGGAATTTTTTAGACTTTAATGAATTAAAATAATCATTTAAATTTTTTAATCCCGGTAAACCAAACATTTCAAGCAACTTTATATTTTTACCAACTTCTTCTGCTACTCCCCAGTTAAAACCAACTCCCTTAGTTGCTCTTTTTACAACAGTATCTATTTCACTAAAGCTTCTCATTAATTTAAAGAATTATAAATCCAATGATCATCAAAAGATTTTAGGTCTTGTGGTAATGGCGCTCCCTGAAACATAGATATTCTTAGCCATTTATCTGATCGAGGATCAAATTTAACTGCCCCAAAAAAAGATAATTTAAGTCTTAACATATCAATTGCCATCAATTCTGATCCAATGGTATTATCTTGAATTTCCGCATAAGGAAATTTTTCTGTTATAAAAGCTCTTCGAATTACGTGTCTAAGATCATTATTTTCTAATAAAAATCTTCCAATATTTAAACTATTTTTTTTATTTGATATTCTTGAATAAAGTAAACAAATATCTCTTGCTATGGCTAAAGGCTGTTCTAGATCAGAACCCTCATCAATAAATCTATCTGCTAGTCTGGGTTCTTCCTTATTCTTTGAAATAAACCAAAAATTTTTATTACTATTTNTTTTTGAAAAATCAATTTTAAGTATATCTGAATATTTTTGCTCTAAAATNGATCTTAAGTCTTCCACAGTTCTATCTGTTGGTATTGTAAAGTATTTGTCCTCATCTGANCTCATTTTATAAATATGAGGTTCNACAATATCATCAAATGGTTCCATCATCATTGAAACAATATATTCTATACATTCATCTTTTAGATTTTTTTCNCACCACAAATATATTTCATTAAAAGCGTAATTTTTATCAAAAATATTGCTTTCATCTAAAAATTTTAAAAATTTATTTAAATCTTCATTGAGATTTAAAATCTTTTTCTTTTGAAAATCACTTTCTGTAGACCATGAAGATATGTTTCCTANGGATTTTTTTAGACAAGTTTTAAAAATATTTTGATTTTTCAAATCAACATTTTTAATTTCTCTTATTTTTTTTAAAACTGTTTCTCTAGCTAAAATCCAATTATTTAGTAATGTTGGATGATTTACAATAAATGGAGCCATTCCGAGTCCTGTGGAATTTCCTATCCCTAAATTTCTACATATGTTTTCATCTAAAGTAATAGCCTTTTTTGGATTTTTATTTTTCGCAATATGATTAACTTGATCAAAAGTGAATTGTCTCACAAGATATACCAACATCATTTCTAGTCTAAATGGACCAAAAATTTCATTTCTATTTTTAATTCTAAAACGGTCAGCTAAACCAAATTTTCCAGACCCATAAACTGCTGTGGTTCTATATAAATATCCGACTTCGGAAATTTTATCTTTATCAGGTTGTTTGCCATTTGAAAGACATTCTACAACATGATTAAAAATCCGAACTGATTTATTAGCTCTAGATAATGTTAATTCTTTATAAGACATTCTTCCAACTTCTTGTTTTGGGACATTGTTGCTAAGACGATCTAAATCTTTTTTTGCTGGAATACCATCGTGTAACGTAAAAGCTGCATCCCACTTTGTAGCAATTACTCTATCTGACCTTTCGGTATCATCGATTTTATTAGCAAAACAAATTAAAGAATAAATTCTTTTATTTTTACTAAATGAATAAACTGCTCTTCCATAACCATTTTCATCTAAATCAAATAAATCTCTGTTATATTTCCAATTTTTAAATTCTTTAAGAAATGAACGTAAAAATGATAATTTTGATTGATGAAAACATCCAAGCTTTGCGAGCTTCATAATCTTTTTTGGTTCTCTTAAACTAACTTGCATTAATTAATTCCTTTATAAAAGTTATACCAATTATTACCTAAGATTTTATTAACATCTTCATTATTAAAGCCAATATTTTTTAATCCTGTTTCTAAATTTTTAAATCCTCTCGCATCAACAAACCATTCAGGTTGTTTTGGAAAACCAGGTCTTTTTTTTGACCCTTCACCATAATTTTTACTTTTTGTCCAAGTGCCATTTCTCATCCATTCAACAACACTATCTGGTTGAAATAAACATAGATCTGATCCAATTCCAACATTATCTATTCCCATAATCTCTACTGTTCTTGCTGCCATCTCACAAAAACTTTCTAATCGGCAATTTGTACTTTCTTTTAAATGATGAGCATATAAAGATAAACCAAGCATACCTTTACTATTAGCTAAAGCTTTTAAAAGATCATTTGATTTATTTCTTAAGGCTTTATACCAAAAG
>NZKC01000066.1 GCA_002692475.1 Candidatus Pelagibacter sp. | reverse complement strand
AAAAGTAAAAATTTAAGAGAGCAAGTAATAAAAAATTCTCCCGAGGAAAATGAAGATTATTTTGTAGTACCAAAGGTAATTGAATAATGTCAGATATAACTAAACAATCATTATCCGAGTTAGTAGAAAATATAAAAAGTAAAAAACTTTCTTCAAGTGAAGTTACTATAGCATTTGTCGAAAGGTCAGAAAAATCAAAAGAATTAAATGCATACATAACTGAAGATTATGCAAATGCTTTAGATAAAGCAAAAACGTTTGATAAAAAACCTAATTTTGATTTAAAATTACCCGGTATTCCAATGGCTGTAAAAGATTTATTTTGTACAAAAGATTTAAAAACTACAGCGGGTAGTAAGATTTTAAATAACTTTGTTCCAACTTATGAGTCAACAGTCACACAAAATATTTGGAATGAGGGCGCTATACTTATGGGTAAATTAAATTGTGATGAATTTGCTATGGGCTCGTCTAATGAAACTAGTTTTTTTGGTAATGTACAAAACCCAATTGATAAGAATTTAGTTCCAGGAGGATCATCTGGTGGATCATCTTCTGCAGTAGCAGCCCAATTGACACCAATAACTATTGGAACAGATACAGGAGGATCTATAAGACAGCCTGCTTCTTTTACAGGAATAGTTGGATTAAAACCTACTTATGGTAGTTGTTCAAGATACGGAATTGTTGCTTTTGCATCTTCGTTAGATCAAGCTGGACCTATGGCTCAAAATGTAAAAGACTGTGCGTTGTTACAGGAAGTAATTAGCACTTATGATGAAAAAGATTCCACATCAATAGATTTTAAAAGAAATAAGTATAGCAAAGAATTAACAAAAGATATTAAAGGTAAAAAAATTGGAATACCAAAAGAATATAGAGTAGATGGTATGCCTAAGGAAATAGAAGAACTTTGGAAAAAAGGTATTGAATATGCAAAAGATTGTGGTGCTGAGATTATCGATATATCACTACCTCATACAAATTATGCCTTACCAACTTATTACATTGTAGCCCCAGCAGAGGCTTCATCCAATTTAGCCCGATATGATGGTGTTAAATATGGATTTAGAGCAAAAGGAGAAAATCTTATAGATATGTATGAAAAGACAAGATCAGAGGGTTTTGGTCCTGAAGTTCAAAGAAGAATTATGATTGGAACTTATGTTTTATCGTCAGGTTATTATGATGCTTATTATCTTAAAGCTCAAAAAGTTAGAAAACTAATTAAAAATGATTTTGATGAAGTATTCAAAAAAGTTGACGCAATTCTTACACCTTCAACACCAAGCTCTGCATTTAAGATTGGAGAGAAGAAAGATGATCCAGTTTCAATGTATTTAAATGATATTTTTACCGTACCAGTAAATTTAGCAGGTTTACCAGGAATTTCTATTCCAGCTGGGCATGATGCTAAAGGATATCCTCTTGGATTACAAATTATTGGTAAAGCTTTTGATGAACAAAATATATTAAACATTTCTTATGCCATGGAGGAAAAGATAGATTTTAAAAATAAAATTAATGATTGGTGGATTAAATGAGTAAAAATAATTCAGAATATCTAATTAATAGAAAAGACAATCAATATGAAGTTGTTATAGGGCTNGAGGTTCATGCACAAGTTACTTCAGAATCAAAATTATTNTCATCATCTGCAACTAAATTTGGNGCTGAACCTAATACTCAAGTAAGTTTAGTTGATGCTGCNTTTCCTGGAATGNTGCCAGTAATTAATGAATTTTGTGTAAANCAAGCAATTAAAACAGGCATTGGTCTTAATGCTAAAATTAATAAACGTTCAGTATTTGACAGAAAAAATTATTTTTATGCGGATTTACCTCAAGGGTATCAAATTTCTCAATTTAAAGACCCAATAGTAGGTGAGGGTAAGGTTTTTTTAGATATGTCAGATGGTCAGAAAGAAGTAGGTATTGAAAGATTACATTTAGAACAGGATGCAGGAAAAAGTATTCATGATCTTGATCCNCAAAGTACATTTGTTGATTTGAATAGATCTGGCGTAGCTTTGATGGAAATTGTCAGNAAACCAGATCTTAGATCTCCNGANGAAGTNAGCACATATATTAAAAAATTAAGATCAATTATGAGATATTTAGGAACTTGNGATGGAAACATGCANGAAGGATCACTGAGAGCAGATGTTAATGTTTCTGTGAGAATAAAAGGCTCAAAGNAANTTGGTACTAGATGNGAAATNAAAAATGTAAACTCTATTAAATTTATGCAAATGGCTATTGAATATGAAGCCAANAGACAAGTTGATTTAATTGAAGANGGTAAATNAATCGATCAAGAAACTCGTCTNTTTGATACAAAAAAAAATGAAACTAGATCTATGAGATCTAAAGAGGATGCTCATGATTATAGATATTTTCCAGATCCAGACTTACTTCCTTTAGAAGTTTCTGATGAATTTGTTAATAAGCTTAAGTCTGATATTCCTGAATTGCCAGACGATAAAAAGAAAAGATTTATTGATGAGTTTAAACTGACATCCTATGAGGCTAATATTTTAGTTTCAGATATTGATATAGCGAAATATTTTGAGGAAGTTGTATTAAAGATGGGGAAAAATAAAGATATAAAATTAGCTGTTAATTGGATCACAGGTGAATTATTTGCAGTTTTGAATAATAAAAACTTGGAAATTTCTCAAAGTCCAGTTAGTTCAAAAAATTTAGCAATATTAGTAAATTTAATTAAAAATGGGACAATTTCAGGAAAAATAGCTAAGACAGTATTTGAATTAATGATAGATGAAGATAAAGATCCTCAAAAAATTGTTGAGGAAAAAGGATTAAAACAACAAAGTGATCCTAAAGCTTTAGAAGCAATAATAGATAAAATAATCAATGAAAATAGAGATAAAGCCGTTGAATATAAACAGGGAAAAGAAAAATTATTTGGTTTTTTTGTTGGTCAAGCAATGAAAGCTTCGGGCGGTAAAGCTAATCCTCAATTAATTAATGAGATATTAAAGAAAAAGCTTTAACACAATGGGTGGAAACCTTGATATTACAGAGAAATTACAAAATTATATTAATGATTTTGGTTTAAAGTTAAATCCAATTCAAGAAGAAATAATTAATTATAATAAATCACTAGGGGATGTTAAAAGAATGCANGTTGATCCTGTTCAGTGTCACTTTCTTCATTTAATGATAAAGGTCTCAAACATTAAAAATGTACTTGAAATAGGAACTTTTACTGGACTTAGCACACTTTCAATTTCACTTGCATTGCCAGATGATGGAAAGTTAATTACTCTAGATAAAAATGAAGATACTAACAAAATAGCAATAGATTTTTTTAAGAAGGCCGATCAAAATCATAAAATTCAAACAATAATNAATCCTGCACTTGATACTTTAGAAGAGTTAAGTAATCAAAAGTTTGATATGGTTTTTATAGATGCAGATAAGATGAATTATAAAAAATATTATGAAAAATCTTTAGGACTAATAAATCAAGGTGGATTAATTATTATCGATAATGTTTTATGGCACGGAGAAGTTGTTGATGAAAAAAATGATGANAAATTTACAATTAATATTAGAGAATTTAATAAATTTGTATCTGAAGATAAGAGGGTAGAACAAATCATTATCCCATTAGGTGATGGAATGACCGTATGTAGAGTGTTATAATGTTTAAAGTTTTCGGCTTTTATAAATTTATTAAGATTAAATCACTTAAAAGAAACAAAGATATTTTACAAAAATTTATTTCNTCAAACAATATAAGGGGAACAATAATTATTTCAAAAGAAGGATTAAATGGAACTATATCAGGTCAAGTTAAAGATATTGATATTACAATTAAAAAATTAAAATCTTTATTCTTATTTAAGCACTTTGATAATAACAATTCGTCTAAATCTAAATTTCAACCATTTCAAAAACCTAAAATAAAGATTAAAAAAGAAGTTGTTCCAATGAATTTGNTATTAAATTCTGTAGAAAGAAATACTAAATTTCACTTAGATCCAAAAGAATGGAATGAATTAATAAAAGATAAAGATACACATATTATTGATACTAGAAAACCTTTTGAGTACAAAGTTGGCACATTTAAAAAATCAGTAAATCCCAACATAAATAATTTTAGNGATTTTCCTAAATATTTGAATAAGCTTAAAAAAAATAAACCAGTAGCCATGTTCTGTACTGGTGGAATACGTTGTGAAAAAACATCTGTATATTTAAAGAAGAAAGGATTTAAGAATATATATCAGCTAAANGGNGGTATTTTAAATTACNTAAAGAAAATTANTAAAAAAGACAGTTTATGGAAAGGAGAGTGTTTTGTTTTTGANAANAGAATTAGTCTCAAACATGGTTTGGTTTTAGGTTCTTATTCTNTNTGTAGTGGTTGTAGAATGCCTATTTCATCAAAAGACAAAAGATCTAAAAAATTTGAGGAGGGTGTTTCGTGTCCAAATTGCTATAAGAACCTTACAGAGTCACAAAAATCACGTTTTAGAATGAGACAAAGTCAGATATACAAAGCGAAACAATTTGGAAAAAAATATATTTTCCAAAAAGAATTTAAATAAGGATATTTTTGTCTACCTCATACAAGCTCACTAAAGATCCAATATGGTTTCTACTTCGTAAAGTTACAATACCTGCAAGTGTTGGATCTCTTTTTCAAACATTTTATAATCTTGTTGATACTTGGTTTGCAGGAAAAATATCAGCTGAAGCAATAAGTGCGATAGCTAAATCATTTCCAATTTATTTTACCATAATTGCTGTTGGTGTTGGAATAGGTGCGGCTACTAATGCAATGATTGGTAATTCAATAGGTGAAAGGAAAGAGAGAGTTGCATCTATGTATATAGCTCAATCTTTAATTTTTGCTTTAGCAATTTCAATTTTAGTAACAATTTTTGGACTAAATGCATCTAATTTTCTTCTTAAAGTAATGGGATCTAATGCCGCCGGTATTGAACTTACTAGAGAATATTTAGATATTATTTTTTATGGAACTTTTATTGTATTAATTCAAATTTCTTTAAATGGAACATTAAATGCTCAAGGCGATACCAAAAGTTATAGAAATGTTTTAATATTTAGTTTTTTCTTAAATATTTTTCTTAATCCTCTTTTTATATGGGGTTATGGAATTATTCCTGCTTTTGGTATAGCCGGACTTGCTATAGCAACAGTGATTTCACAACTGATTGGAACAATCTATTTAGCCTATAAAGTTAATAATTGTAAAATCAAAAAATACTTAAAATTAGTATGTTTTATTCCTAAGTTTGAATATCTAAATCCTTTAACAAGGCAGTCGGTTCCTGTTATGTTTAGTATGTTATTTATTGGAGTTGGAATTTTTAATATTTTATATTTTATTGGAAAATTTGGTGATTTAGCAACAGCGGGATATGGAGCAGCCTTAAGAGTTGAACAAGTTTTTTTATTACCAGTGATTGGACTAAATACTGCAGTTCTTTCTATAGGAGGTCAAAACTTTGGTGCAAAAGCTTTTAGTAGAATAAGAGAATTATACACAAAAGCGTTATTTTTTGGATCTTCCTTTATGGCTGTTGCTGGAATAATATTATTTTTTGGTGCTGAGTTCTTTGTGTCTTTATTTACAGAAAATCAAGAAGCAGTGAAACATGGTGCAATTTATTTAAAAGTTGCAGCTTTGATTGGGCCAATTTACCCAGTATTCTTTATCACAACAGCTGTATTTCAAGCTGTAAAGAAACCTCTTTATAGTCTTTATTTAAGTATATTGAGATTAACAGCGTTTCCATTTTTAAGTTTATGGTACGTAATTAATATCAGAGGAGGAGATTATGAAGACATATTTTACACAATTATGGCTACTAATTGGTTAATGGGAATTGCTGTTTTGATATTTATTGGTTATTTTCTAAATAATGTATTTAAACAAAATAAATCNCTTTTTAGTTATTAGTATTTGTCTAATATTTTTTTTTCTAACTTATTTTGATGTAAAATCTCAAGAATTAAAAATTGTAGATGGTGATACAATTCATTTAAATTCAGAAAAAATAAGATTTACTGGTATTGATACTCCGGAGTTAAAGCAAACATGCATTAAAGATAATNAGTTAATTCAATGCGGGATAAAAGCAAAAGAGTTATTAATTAAAAGGATTGGTAATAGTAACGTTAATTGCATTAAAGAGGGTAAAGATAGATATGGAAGAATTCTAGCAGAATGCTTTATTGAAAATATTAGTTTATCAAGTTATTTAGTAAGGAATGGATATGCATTTGCATATAGAAAATATTCACAAAAATTTATACCAGATGAGGATTTTGCACGAATAAATAAAAATGGAATGTGGTCTATGACATTTGAATTTCCATGGGAATATAGAAAAAAAAATAAATAATGAATAATACAAATTATAATTGGAATTACCCCACAACTATATGGGTTGGGCAAAATAGAATCAAAGATTTATCATTAGCCTGNAAAAAATTAAATATNAGTAAACCACTATTTGTAACGGATAGGGAATTAATTAAATCTAATATTGTAAAAAAAACATTATTAGATTTAAAAAAAGAAAATTTATCATTTGAGACATTCTCTAATGTATCTGGTAATCCATGTGGGTCTCATGTAGATGAAGGAGTTAATTTTTTTAATCAAAAAAAATGTGATGGTGTAATTGCTTTTGGTGGTGGTAGTGGATTAGATGTTGGAAAAGCAATAGCCTTTATGTCTGGTCAAAATCTACCAATATGGGATTTTGAGGATATTGGAGACAATTGGACAAGAGCAAATAATAATAAGATTTCACCAATNATAGCNGTACCCACNACTGCAGGAACTGGTTCTGAAACTGGTAGAGCTTCTGTAATTNTAAATGAANCAACTGGTGTTAAAAANATNATTTTTCATCCTAAATTTTTACCTTCAATAGTTATTTTAGATCCTATTNTAACAATTGATTTACCATCAAATATTACTGCTGCCACAGGAATGGATGCTTTAGCTCATAATCTTGAAGCATATTGTGCGCCTGGTTATCATCCTATGGCAGATGGGATTGCGCTTGANGGAATGAGACTTATAAAAAATTCATTATTANACGTTGTAAATGATGGATCAAATATAGANGCTCGAATGAATATGTTAACTGCATCGAGTATGGGATCGACNGCATTTCAAAAAGGTTTGGGTGCAATACATTCACTTAGTCATCCTTTAAATGCNCAATATAACGTTCATCATGGCTTATCTAATGCTATATTTATGCCCTATGTTTTAACATTTAATAAAACTTTTATAGAAAAAAGAATTATCTTAATATGTGAATACCTGAACATGAAAAAAAATTTTGAAACTTTTTTAAATTGGATATTGCATTTAAGAAAAAAGCTTGAAATTCCTCATAAAATTACAGACATCATAGATCCAAAAGATATTAATTTGGATAAGCTATCAAAAATGGCTCTAGATGATCCATCAACATCATCTAATCCAAGAAAATTAAATATAAATGATATGAGAATTATGTATGAGCATAGTATTACAGGAGAACTATTTAAATGAAAAAAATTTTATTGGTAGAAGGAAATTTAAGAGAAGAAAATCAAAGTTTTACTGATGGAGGTATTAAAACTCATACTGAAAGTTTAAAAGACAGTATTAGTTTTTTTACAAATAAACTTGAATTAGACGTTGTAAACCCATCATCTGATAAAAATTTGTCTGAAGTAACTGAAGATTTAACAAAGTATGATGGCATGATTTGGGGCGGTAGCAGTCTCAATATTTATAATGATACTGTTGAAATAAGAAGACAATTAGATTTCATGAGAGAATGTCAAAAAAAAATTAAGAATATTTTA
>NZKC01000056.1 GCA_002692475.1 Candidatus Pelagibacter sp. | reverse complement strand
GAGAGGTATCAATGGATATCAAAGAAGGAGCCGATATGGTAATGGTTAAGCCTGGTCTACCTTATTTAGATATAATAAGTGATGTAAAAAGAAAATTTAAAATACCGGTGTTTGCCTATCAAGTATCTGGTGAATACAGCTTGATAATGAATTCAATAAAAAATGGTACAGTTAATGAAAAAATTATATTAGAGACGTTAATGAGTTTTAAGCGTGCTGGTGCAAATGCAATAGTAACGTATTTTGCAAGTAAAATAGCAAAGAAACTATAAATTACTTTAGGATATTTATAAAATCAACTCTTTGTAAAGGATGACTTAAGTTATTGGGCTGCAGTATATTTTTGTCTAGGTAACTACTTACTAATTTAATACCTTTGATAAGTTCAATTTTATCATAAGTACTACTATTCATATCAACCAAGAAATTTGGCACAATTTTTTTTTCACTTTGAGATTCAACATAATATGTGACATTATTATTTATAATTTGTTTTTTTGCTATTTTTTCTAAATTTAAATCATATCCTGAAATTTTGAGCAATTCTAATTCCCATAAAATGTATTTTTTAAGCCATTCATCACCTTTTAATAAAATAAAAAAATTATTTATTAAATTAAAAATTTCATAATTATTTTGATTTTCTGCTGTTAAAAGTTTTATCATACTCATAGATGAAGCTAGGCAATGTAATTTACCTCTATCACTAAAAAATTTTGGTGTTTCAGCGTTTATAATTTCTACTTTGAATGAGCCTACTTTAGATTCATTTTTATTCTGATAATTTAATTGAAANAAATTNCCNACCTGTANGTAACCTTTTATTTTTTTTGANGTTGCTCCGAATATAATTCCAGATACTTTGCCATGTAATGATGTATANAAATCGACAATTGCGGAATTTTCATTNTATTTAAATTTAGATAATAGATAACCTTTGTCGTCCCAAATCATATTAATTTTAATTTTTTTAANAGNGATGTTGCAGCATCCTGTTCNGCNAATTTTTTTGAATTACCAATGCCCTCTATAGCTTGTGATGTTTTTATTTTAACTTGAACGTGAAAAATGGGCTTATGTTTTAAGCCTTTCATTTTGATTAATTTGTATTTTGGTAATATTTTAAATTTTTTAAGTGAAAATTCCTGAAGTTTNGTTTTCGAGTCAACTATAGTTTCTTTGGTATTNACTATAAAATCATTCCACATATTCAGTATGAAGCTTTCTACGACTTTAATTCCTTGATCTAAAAAAATTGCCCCAANTATAGACTCACAAGTATCTGATAAAATTTTATTTTCAATCTTATATTTATTAGTCTTATTTGTATTAGTTTTAATATAATTAAATAATTCTAATTTATTAGCAATATCTAAACATCTGTTTTTATTTACCAAAGATGCAAATTTTTTATCNAATGAACCTTCATTTTCATCAGGATAAATATCAATTAATTTTTTTGAAATTATAAAACCTAATACTCGATCTCCTAAGAATTCTAGCTTCTCATTATTATTTATTGGATCTAAACTTTTGTGTATAAGAGATTTTTCTAATAACTTTTTATCTTTAAATTTAATTTTTAATTTTTTTTCAAGTTGGGATAAATTCATAATAAAATTTTAGTTTATTCTTTTAAAAAATCTATCAAGCCTAATTAATTCACCCCATCTCCAAAACTCAAAAATACTTCCTTTCTTGGAGTCAGAGGAAAAAAAAATAAACTGTGCTTTACCTACTAAATTATCTCTATGAACGTATCCNACGCTTGATAAAAATCTACTATCTTTTGAACAATCTCTATTGTCGCCTAGAAAAAAATAATGATCATCTGGGACTTCAAATAAATCCGTATTCTGTAATGTATATTNTTTAAAATAAGCACTCNTAAACTTCTTACCNTTNNGAAGNTTTTCAGTAAAATAATTACTATTAATTTTATTAACACCACAATAAACAAATTCTTTATTCGATTTTAAATCTTTAAAAATTTCNCTATTATTAAGAAATAGNCTNCCATCNATAAACTGTATTTTGTCTCCAGGTAAACCTATGAGTCTCTTGATATAATCTGTTCTATTATCCGANGGTGTTTTAAAAACGACTACATCNCCGACTTTTGGTGATGAAAATAATTTTCTACCATTAAATAAAGGTGGGCTAAATGGAAANGAGTGTTTGCTATATCCGTATGAGTANTTTGTTACAAANAATCTATCTCCAACNAATAAATTTGGTTCCATGGAAGANGACGGGATATAAAATGGTTGAATTATTAGAGACCTGATAAATACTGCAATTATTAAGGCATATATAATTGTAGTAATATTTTCGATAATTATTTTTTTCATTTTTTTGATCTACTTAAAATTACATAAGCTATAGAATGTTTTGCCTCATCTGATAAGGATAAAAAAACTTTAAAGTTTCTAANTTTNTTTTTTTTNCAAATAATAGATTTAATCTTATTGTTAACCCTAATATATGGTTTTCCTAATTTATTATTTAGGATTATTATATCCGAAAAATTTATTCCAGATCTAAAACCACTGCCTATTGACTTTACAAATGCCTCTTTAGCAGCAAATCTTTTTGCAAAAAAATTAACTTTATTTTTAATATATTTAGACTTTTTTATTTCATGCGTTGAGTAAATTCTTTTAATGAATTTAATGTTTTTAATTAATTTCTTNATTCTAGAATTTTCTACAATATCNACTCCATTACCAATAACTTCCATACAATTTTATTTACAGATTTTTTTAAATTTATTAATAACTCTCGGTAGGCCTAAAAAAAATGACTCACCTACTATAAAGTGACCAATATTAAACTCCTTTATTAATTTAATTTTAGATAATATAGATGCACTTTTGTAGTCAAGTCCATGACCAGCGTGAACCTCAAGTCCTAGTGAGTTGGCAAGATTGCAAGAAGCAATGATTTTTTTTAAATCTTTTTTAATATTTTTTTTTGATCTAACTTTTCTTGATATGCTTCCAGTGTGCAGTTCAATGCATTTAGCACCAATTTTTTTAGATAATTTAATATCATTCAAATTTGGATTAATAAAAAGACTTGTTCTAATTTTTTTGTTATTCAAAGTTTTTACAATTTTTTTTAAAATTTTATTATTTTTCTTTAAATTCAATCCACCTTCTGTTGTCAATTCCTCTCTTTTTTCAGGTACAATACAAACGTATTTGGGATTACTCTTAAGAGCTATTTTTAACATTTTATTATTTCCAGCCATCTCTAAGTTAATGGGTATAGATTTAAATTTAGATAGAATTTTCAAATCAATATCTTTGATATGACGCCTATCTTCTCTTAGGTGAATTGTAATTAAATCAGCTCCATTTTTCATTACGAATTTTGCAGCTTTTAAAATATTAGGATGATCTTCTCCCCTAGCATTTCTTATAGTAGCAACATGGTCTATGTTTATGCCTAAACGTATCATTTTATAAATCTACTACCAGGACTGGTAATTGGTAATTTCTTTAATGATAAGGGAACATTATTTCTTTTAAATGTTGGGATATCTATTTTAACTTGTGAAACTATATTTTTAGTTTTAATTTTTAATGATTTATTACTAGACCTATCTATAATACAAGCAAAACCCACATGTTTAGACTTGAATTTTTTAATTAACCTAACACACTCTAAACTTGATTTTCCTGTTGTTATAACATCCTCAACTATTAAAACTCTTGAATTAGGTTTAATAAAAAAACCTCTTCTCAATTTAAATTTCCCTTTAACTCTCTCACAAAATATAGTTTCTTTGTTCAAAATTCTTCCTATGTCATATCCTATTATAATACCACCCATTGCAGGTGATAAAATTATATCTATTTTTTTAAATTTTTTTTTAATTTTGGATGCTAATGATTTTGACATCATTGATGCATATAACGGTTTACTCAACAATTTTGCACATTGAACATATTTCGGTGAGTGTAAACCTGATGATAATACAAAATGTCCTTCTAATAAAGCTCTAGTTTTTTTTAAAACCACCAAAGAGTCTTTTAAAGAAAGCATATTTTTTATTTTTGTGTCTAATAATTTTAAAGTTATATTCTTTTTGTTTTAACTCACTAATAAGTTTTGTAAAGTTCTTCAAATCATGAATTATAAGATTAAATCTAAAATTGATTGTTTTTTTGGTTTTTTCGACCATCTCAACACTAGAAATATTAACATTATTTAAGCCAATCATGGTTGTAACATCGCCTAACTTACCTGGCTGGTCTGTCAAAGATATCCATAATGTGGTATTGTATCTTTTAGTTTTAATTGACTTAGTGTTTTCTTTATATTGCCAATATCTTCTTATAGCAGCACGTGCTTTTCCAGTTTTTGACAAAGATAGCCAATGAAGGGATGGGGATACTCTTTTTGAAGTAATTATTTTAACAACATCTCCATTTCTCAAGGTTGATTGCAGGGGTGAGTCTTTACCATTTATTTCAGACCCAATAGCTGTGTCCCCAATTTGAGTATGAACAGCGTAGGCAAAATCAATTGGTGTCGCATCTTTAGGTAATTTAATAACCGAACCCTTCGGAGTAAAACAGAAAACATTTTCATGAAACATTTGAAGTTTGGTGTATTCATAAAAATCTTCAGGATTTTGATTCTTCTCAATTATTTCAACTAGGTCTGCTAACCAATCGTATTCTTTCCATGTCAAAGAATTAAATTTTTCTGATGATTTATATTTCCAATGTGAAGCTACACCTCTTTGTGCAAATTCATGCATTTGCATTGTCCTTAATTGAATTTCAATTGGTCTTTGGTTTGGTCCTATTATTGCAGTATGGAGCGACTGATATTTGTTTATTTTTGGTGATGAAATATAATCTTTAAATTTACCAGGTATACAATTCCACTTATTATGAAAAATACCAAGTGATTTATAACAAGCGGAAATATCATCAAGAATTATTCTAAAACCCATAATGTCTGTTATTTGTTCTAAGGAAATTCTTTTATTTTGCATTTTTCTCCATAGTGAGAAAGGAGTTTTTTCTCTTCCAAAGATTCTTGCTACCAGACCATGATCTTGGAGTAGCTTGGTAAATTCTTCTGCGACAGCATTAAAACTAATAAGATTATTTTCTTTAATTTTATCCAATCTATCCTTAATTAGTTTTCTTGCATTTGGATTTAACACTTCAAACGAAAGATCTTCTAATTCATCTCTAATTCTATTCATTCCCATTCTATCGGCAAGCGGTGAATATATTTCCATAGTCTCTTTGGCAATTCTTTCTCTTTTTTCAATTTTATCAATAGAACTGATCGTTCTCATGTTATGTAATCTATCTGCAATTTTAACTAGTAAGACTCTTATGTCTTTGGATGTTGCAATAATTAANTTTCTAAAATTTTCCGCCCTAGAATTNGCAGTTGCTTGATTTTCAAGCTCAGAAATTTTGGTTACGCCCTCAACCAGATCAGCAACTTCTTGACCAAATTCATCTTTAATTGTTTGGTAGGTAGCATGCGTATCTTCAATAGTATCATGAAGCAAGCCTGTTGCTATCGTAGCACTATCTAATTTAAGTTCAGTTAAAATATTTGCAACAGCAACTGGATGAATTACATAAGGATCACCTGAATGTCTTTTTTGATTTTCGTGGGCTTTAACTGCAAAGTTATAAGCTTTGTCTAAAGTTTCTGGATTTAAAAACTTATTATAAGATTTTACTTTATTTATTAAATCATCTGATTTTAACATAAATTTACTATATCATTTTTTTATTCAACTGTAATAGATCTTAAGTCTTTAGTGTCAATTTGCTTTAATAATTGTGATATTTTTATATTTGATCTAGGGTGCTTCCAATTTTTTGATATTTCAAACAATGGTATTAAAACAAAATTTCTATCCTCTAGTCTTGGATGTGGAGTAATAACAAAACTCTTTCTATCATATAATTTTAGACATTTATGGCCAAAGTCAATAATATCAATATCACACATTCGTGGAGAATTTTTTTTGGCTGGTTTTCTTCCTAGAATTTTTTCAATTTTTTTTAAAAAAAACAACAGATCTAAAGGTTTTAGATATGTTTCACCTTCAATTACAATATTTAAAAAATTAGGCATTTTAGGATTTGGCCAAGATTTAGTTTTATAAAATTTTGAAGTTTTAAATATTCTGAAATTTTTATTGAGTTCAAGATGTAATTTGGCGTTTTCAATGTTAAGTTTTTTATTGCCTAAATTAGAACCTATACCTAAAAAAACTTTATTAGCTTGTTTTTCTAACATATCTTGCTCTATCTCTTTGCCAATCTTTCGTTTTTTTCGCTTGCCTTTTATCATATTGTCTTTTCCCTTTTGCGACTGCAATTTCAATTTTTGCTTTGCCTTTCTTAAAATAAATTTTTGTAGGTATTAAAGTAAAACCTTCTCTATTTATTTTTCCAATCAATTTATTAATTTCTCTTTTATTTAATAAAAGTTTTCTATCGTCCGTAGGATTGTGATTTTTATGACTTGCATTTTTGTATAGAGGTATATGAGCATTCATTAAAAAAATTTCACCATCTCTTTCAATACCATATGAGTCGGATATATTAATTTTTCCTAATCTTATTGATTTTATTTCTGATCCTTTAAGCATAATACCAGCTTCATATAAGCTTTCAAAAAAATAATTAAAACTTGCTTTTCTGTTAATTGAAATTATTTTCAAACCAGGAGTGGTTTTTTTTTTCATTAACTAATTAATTTTGCAGACTGTAGAGCTTTCTTAACCTTGTCTTTTGTCTCATCCTTAATGTTTACCAAAGGCAATCTAATTTCATCACTGCACAAACCTAAAAGTTTTGCAGCATATTTTGCTGGTGCTGGATTGCTTTCAATGAATAAAGATTTATGTAGTGGTTGAAGCATTTGATCAATCCTCTCAGCTTCTTTTATTTCATTTCCTGATTTTGATTTCGAATAATTTTGCATTTCAGAACATAATTTTGGAGCTATGTTTGCGGTAACAGAAATGATACCAACGCCCCCTCTTTTATTAAATTCAAAGGCAAGACCATCCTCACCGGTTAACTGTATAAACTCTGAACCTAATTTTTTAATTGTTTGATCTAGTCTATTTAAATCGCCTGTAGCATCTTTTACACCCACAATATTTTTTAACTCAAATAACCTTGCCATTGTATCTACAGACATATCAATTACACATCTGCTTGGTATATTATAAATTATTATTGGAAGGCTTGTGTTGTCACTTATTGCTTTATAATGTTGATATAAACCTTCTTGTGTAGGTTTGTTATAATATGGTGTAACAACTAATGCACCGTTAGCACCTACCTTTTCTGCATGTTTTGTTAAGGATATAGCTTCTTCTGTAGAGTTGGAGCCAGTTCCTGCTATAACAGGTATCTTTCCATTGGACTCCTTAATACAAAGCTCAATTACTTTTTGATGTTCATCGTGATCTAATGTTGGGGACTCACCAGTGGTACCAGCAGGAACAAGTCCAT
>NZKC01000025.1 GCA_002692475.1 Candidatus Pelagibacter sp. | reverse complement strand
GAGCACAATTATCAACATCTTTAAAGATGGTTGTAACCCAAAGATTATTAAAAACAAAAGATGGTCAAGGTCGTGTAGGTGCTTTTGAGGTAATGAAATGTACTCCTCCAATTCAAAACTTAATTAGAGAAGCAAAAATTCACCAGATACCAAGCATTATGCAGACTGCAGTTAAAGATGGCATGATTACTATGTCTAAATCTTTAGAGAACCTTGCTGCTGCCGGAAAGATTGATGCAAATGCAGGCAAAGAAAGTTAAAGGTTTTTCACTTTTAGAATTAATTATNGTAATTGCTATCATTGGNGCAATGTCNGCAACAGCNTTTGGTCCATTTACTAAATGGCGAGCAGAAAGACTTGTTAGNTCCCAAGCAACAGAGGTAGCNTCTATGATTAGAAGTATTTATTCACAAGTTCAAAGAGGACAATACAGTTTTGTGCAATTCCAAATTTATAGAGATAGAGATGCAGAAGAAATAGTTTTAGAGACTAACGGTTTAAAATTAAATAAGTTTACCGATCTAGTTAGAGATAAATGGGATGGCGCAACTCAGAAACCATTTCATAAATTCGAAGAAAGGTGTGGAATGGATATTGATTGGGATGATGAAGGTGCAACCAGCAATGAATTGACTGTTAATCAAATAAGAATTGATGAAACCAAAATTTTAGTCGGACTTTTTGATGAGGATTCAATTAGTGATGATGGTGGAAGTATATGTTTTTCTAAAGATGGTACTTATTATAGTGCAGATGGAATGTTTTTAAAGTCTAATGCCAGTGGGGATTTTGAGGCTGTAGAGAATTTGTTCATATGTCAAAGGAACTCTGGAGTAGCCTGTCTTTTAGNTGGTGATGGCCCTACTCAGAAGAATTTTTTTCGTATAGAATGGAGTAGATTTGGTAGTATAAATTTATACAAATGGGCGAACGATTGGGTAACACAATGACAAATATTGTTAAATATAAATTACAAAAAGGTATTAGTTTAGTAGAGGCTTTAGTTTCAACAACGATAGTTGCAATCGGTTTTCTTGCTGTATTTCAGTTAGTAAATTATTCTGTTAATTCNATTGATGTTTCAGCTGAACGAACAAAAATTAATTATATCACTAGTATGATAGCTGAGGATATGATTGGTTCNAGGGATCAAACACATGGTGACAATCCAGCCTCTAAAGACTGTATTATAAACGATTATGGTAAACCGGTAACTAAGGATGGTGAAGAGTGCACTCTTTTAAAATATGCAGATTATATAGAAAAAAATCCAATCGAGTNCNNCTCTTGTAGTGATAAAGGCGGTCCAATTTTTAATAAAGTGACAAGTATTTATGNANAANAAGAAGTAACAAAAAGTGCTCCAGAAAATAAAATTAATAGATGGAANGTTATTTTAGGTGAAGATCGTTACCTTAAGTGCAGATCGGATCCAAGCAAAGTTACTGATGGAGATACAAAAAGTATTAAAGTTTTTAAAATTTGTGCAACTGGCACTGGCTGTATGAGTGGAAGCTCTGATACTATTTTTGATGAACTTTNTATAGGTAGAGTAGAGATTAACACTAATGGAGGTAACAAAAGAAGAAGTTTATATTTTCAAGCAGATTATATTTTTAAAGAATGATGAAAAAAAATTTAAACAAAATATCAGGCGTTACTCTAATCGAATTATTAGTGGGGATTGCTGTTACAGCTTTAATGATGGGTGCAATGTTTGCATCCTATACCGCTGTTAATAGCAGCTATAAACAAGTAACCGACAAAGCAAGAATTAGTAGTTCTAGCAGAGATATTGTTGGTATGATGATGAAAGATATTAGGCTTGCAGGTTTCAAATATTATTATGGTCAAAATACTGAGGATATTACTTTTGATGATAACTTAACTCATATTTCTGGATTAGAAGATGGAAGAGGTATAATAGATACCCACGATCCATTAATAGTTTTTAGAGATACCCTTGGATATTTTGCTGCAGATACAATAGCAGCAGGTACGGATCCACCTATCCCACAAAAAAATCGACCTACTGATACTTGCTGTGACAGCATACATATTGTTTATGGGGATTTCGATAAAAATGATCCAATACAAAAATATAAGAGATACAAACTTTCATATTTTGCATTGCCAATAAACAATGAGGATGGAGATGAGAACAATGATTTTTATGGAATTTATAAAACTAAGGAAAGTTGGATAGAAAATTCTGAGAATCCATTAGGTAATTGGACTAGCAAATGTACAGAATGCTACACAAATCAATTAGTTAGATCACATTTAATTGATATGGAATTTTTATTATTTGATGAGAACGGCCATCATTTATATAAAGATGGTGATTATCCATTACCAAACAATGACAATAGCGCAGCTCTTTATAAAATAAAGCAAGTTGATATGTCATTAATGTTTAGATCGAATAAAGAATTTTATAAAAACAAACCCAAAGATAAAAAATTTTTAAAAACATTAAACGCAGATAGATATACTGGCACTGGATTTGATGACAAATATTTAAGAGATAATGTTGTTGTAAGCATTCATACGAGAAATATAGGAAGATGATAAATAAAAATAAAAATATTCAGGGGTTTACTTTAATTTTATCCNTAGTTTTATTAATAGCCATGTCACTAATGGGTGGAACTTTAATTGTACTGTCATCTAGTGATCATAGAGACAATAATAATGACGACTTAAGTCAACAGGCATTTTATGTTGCAGAAACAGGACTGCTGGAAGCTGAAAAATATCTGGTAAACTCATTCCTAGGCTTACCAAGAAGAGCAATTGAAGATGGTGTTGAAACTGCAGTAACAGATACTAGCAAAAAAGGTATACCCCCAACAAATACCATTGATGTAGACCAATCATCTGTATGTTACAAAAGCTTTANAAATATNATCAACTTAGAAAAAGTAGTTGCGCATCATACAGGAGGTAAATTTTATAATATTGTTAAGCCAATTGTTGATAAAATTTATGAATCAGCAACTGATAAGGAAGAAAAATTTAAAGAAATTGAGGAACGTTTTTTGAATAATTATACTTATGAGTATTTTATGGTTAATGTTGGCAAGGCTGAATTTCAGGAAGCAGGATCAAGTGTCGCGCAAGGATCCNTAGATGTNATTAAAGCAGGAACAGCATATAGAATTTANGCATGTGGAATTTATGATGATGATAAGGCAATAATACCACTCGAAANCTTAGTAGTTTTGCCAGGTTAAAAAAAATGNTATTATATAAAAAAAAATGAAAAAANAATATCTTNTTACANTATTATTAAGCTTAACTTTATTTGTAACCCAAAAATCATGGGCATGTGATTTATTAGCTATAGATATAGGNTCAGACAAATCAACTATAGAAAATATTTTTGGNACGATAGATNNAGAGAGTATGGATAATACGTCCTCCCAAGGAGAANTGGTTGGCACATTAAAATCAGGTGAGTCAAAAGTAACAGGACCGGTATCAGTGTACATTGCTGAAAAAAATTCTTTTTGTGAAGATATTGATTTTGGAGAAGTGCTTATTAAAGGATATGTAGTAAATAATAAAGTTGGAGCTGTCGAGATAGAAGTACAAAATGGTTCAAATAACGACGAGAGTAACAAAGGTTTGTTAAATCAATATGTTCAAGCAAATTTTGGAGCAATAGATACTGAAAAGAATTGGGCTGGATATAAATATTGGACCATCGGTGAAAAGAAGATTTATTATTATAAAATCAAATCTAATANTGGTGANATTATAGAAGGTGTTGCTGTAACTTCACAAAATTATTCTGACGTATTAATTGAAGGGGAATATTAATGAAAATTAAAAGATTGATAAAAATAGTAATTATAAATTTTATATTATNTTTATTTATANTTCCAAAATCATTTACAAAACCAATTCCCCCTGGAACAGGTGAAGGAGATGTTCCAGCAAATATTTTAATATTATTAGATAGCTCTGTTAGTATGAGAAACTTAGTATCAGGTGATGACGGTACTTACGGTATTGATTGGTCAGTAGAGTTAAGTGATGGTAGTATAATTTTTGCTGAAAATAATAGAGGTTTTTCAAAATTTTTAGACACAGGTAAAAGAGATATAACTTTTGCAAGAAATCAAATTAATTTTAAAGGAAGTAATAGTGACCCAGATTGTGGTACGAATTCAAAAGTAAATAAAAGCTGGGCTGGAGATGTAACTTCAGGCGATGTAGTCTATGGACTTTCAACACAAAATAGTGGTCAGATAATTGCAATTGATAGCACAGGTAAATGTGTAGAAGTAATTAAATCTGGCACAACAGGTATAGCGCTACCAAGATTGTTAGAGATAAGAACTATTGATGGTGAGGAAATTCTTTTTGCAGCAGGAAGAACCTTCTCTGGAGGACATAAAGGTAGAATGTATGTAAAAAATTTGACAAATGGGAAACAAAAAAAATGTTCAATAGGTAATAGTTCACATTTTGGTACAAAATTAAAAAATAACAATGTTTGGTCAATGACGGTAAGTAATGATGGAGATTATATTTATTTATCAGCAAGTAAAGCTCTTCTCGGTTACAAATTAACAAAAGATAGTGATAATCTTTATTGTCCTACTGATGGAAATTGGGAATACTTTATAAATACGAATAATAGTAGAGTAGAACAAAGGGGTGGTGTTAAAAATACTTATACGGATGACATAAAAGACATTTATTCTATTGAATATTCTAAAACTGAAAATAATAAGATTTATACAACAAGCTTTAACTCACACCTTCTTCAAAGAATTGAAGTAGATCATACAAATTTTACAGCAAGTCTAGATTTATCGATAGGTAAAAATGGAACAGGTGATGTATTTAATAATAAAGATCCAGGAGCCGTAGCAGCTTCTGACGTTGAGTTTAATAACCCTGGTAGAGCTGCAAGCACAAGTGTTTCGAATAATTTATTTGCTAGCTCCTCAAGAGTTCTAGTAGGTGATCGAAACTCATTTATTCATAAATTCGATGAAAATAAATTAACAGCTGCACNNAAAGATACAGCATGGAGAGCTAGATTTGGTGGTGGCAAGGTAACAAAATTTCAAGGAGCAAAAGACGCCATCGAAGCCATAGTAACGGATAGTTCTTTAACATCTGGTGCAAACTTTGGGTTTGGGCATTGGAATTCAGGTACAACAGATTGGCGAGGTGCCCAAGCTTGGGATTGGACAGCAAGAGGAGGAGGTGAAAAANTTTGTCATTTTTATAATTGGTGCTGGTACAATGAGCAAGGATGGAATGGAGATCCAGTTCACCCAGATGGAACATCCAATCCTTGTCTTAATGATTGGTGTTTAAATGTTGGAGTGAGCTCTAAAGGTGCAGATAAAATTGTTGAAGTTTTACCAACAATCGGAATGGCATGGGGTACTGATGGAAATTCATTTGCAGAGATAGCATACAACTATTTTAGAAATCTTAGAGGTGACACACCAGTTAAAAACGACAATTTACCGTGTCAGTTAAATTATGTAATTGTAATAAGTGATGGACACATAATGAATTGGGGACAGGCTTTTTCGACTTTAAATTTATTAAGAACAGAAGAAGATGTAACAACACTTTTAGTTGGATATGGTGGATCTTATAATACTAGTGCTAAACCTAGATTTGATGCACTAGCAAGAGCTGGCTCTTGTATAAGCCCTGGTGGGCCGGGTGATGATATAGATCCATATACTTTTGAAGGACTTGCTGACAAGACAGGCTGTGAAAGAGCAATTGGTGCAGATACTCCTGAAGATTTAAAGACTGAAATAGAATCGAAAATAAGACAAATTATTGCTGAAAGATTATCTTTTTCATCACCATCAATTACTGCAAGTCTTGAAGAAGGAGGATCTATTTATCAAGCTCAATTTAATTATGAGAAAAGAGGAGAATGGACTGGAAGTCTTTTAAGAAAATCAATTAACATCGACTCAGATGGAAATAGAGAGATCGACCATGATACTTCAAAGACTAATGCAAGTGGAAACTGGGATGCTGCTGTTGAACTTAAAGAAAAAGGTTCAGCTGGCAGAAATATTTGGACAGTAATTGATACCGTAACACACACTGGTGCAGGTTATACTGGAAATGGAAAATGGAATAATTGGAATACCGATAACGCTACAGCAATACAGGATTTATTTGAATTAACAGGTAATGTGGTTAGAGATTATCATAACTCAACATCTACATGTGGTGTAAAAAATACCCCAGGTGTGGAAGATGGAATAGATGACGACGTTAAAGGTTTAATTAATTTTGTAAGAGGGGTTGATTACTTTGATTATAATGGATCAGAGGGTAGTGGAGCATGTAATATCACAGAAGATCGAGACTCAATTTTAGCTGATATTTATCATTCACAGCTAGTTGAAGTAGGTGCACCAAATGCTAGTACAAACTTTAAAAGTAATAATTCAGAGGCATATTGGAGAGCAACTAAGGGATATCAAAATTTTAAATCAGGTAATCAAAGCAGATCTAAAATTGTTTATGCAGGTTCAAATGGAGGAACACTGCATGCATTCAATAGTGATGATGGAAGCGAAGAGTGGGCATTCGTACCTCCTTTTATAGCAGCACAATTACCACTTTTAATTAATAAAAATTATGATGGAGCATTTGAATCAGATTTTAAGGCTGGTGGATCAAATGCAATATTTGGTGTTGATGGATCGCCCGTTATTCATGACGCATTTATTTATGGACTACGTTCAGACGGATCAGAATATGAGGAAATGAAATCATGGCGAACACTATTATTTATACCTTATGGTCGAGGTGGAGCAGGGTTCTCGGTATTAGATGTGACTATTCCAAAAGTTACCGCTGGAGCTGATGGTGAAGTTGGAACAGGCCCATTACATATGTTCTCTATATATAACGACTCCTATAATAAAGAAGTTATAAGAATAGATCATAAGGGTAAGATAATAAGATTACCTTACCAAAGAGCAACCATCGCTTTAGAAGAATCAAATGAGGGTCTACATGCAGCTGATATCTATTCTCAGGCCGAAACACTTGATTTAGATTTACCTCAAGTATTGACTGATATTTTAAATACACCAGATGACACCTCAGATGACGTTTTAGTAGATGCGTTTACTAATCGAGATCTAAAAGCTGCGTGCAAAGATGATGATGAATATTTATCTACTCCTTTTTTAAATACATCTTACTCTGATGGAGCAACTACTTGTTACACTTCCTCAGAATTTACGTTTGATAATATTAATTTACCAGATAGTGCTATTGGAGCGGGTGGAGCTGTCAAAGATGGAATTTTAACTGTTTCAGAGTTAATAAGTGACGATTGGACTCCAATGACTGGAGTAACAGCGACATATTCAGGCACATCTTTAACAGTAAATTTTGGTGAAAACAAAACTATTAATCAGGGAGTAGATCCTACAGCCCCAAATAAAATAAAAATTGAAACTACATGCGAAGGTCAAGGTTTAAGTAATAAAGAGTACGACTATAGTGGATTAGGGGAAACATGGTCTACACCAAGAATTTTTAGAATCCCTTCTGGAAGTGGAGATAGTAATATTCTAAACGATCGTTATGTTGCAGTCATGGGTGGTGGAATGGGCTCAGGAACTAAATGCGTAGGTTCAGGTGTCTTTATTGTTGATTTAGAAGGTGGCGCAGAGATAGATACAAACGATGGTGAAATGGAACATAGAGCTGGAAGATTAGTTGGCGCATCTGAAGATGAAAATTTTGGTTTTTTGAGAATATTAGACAGTGATAAACAAGGATATAAGATGGGTATTACTGGTGAATTTAATTATGGAAGCCCGATAACAAATTCAGTACCAGCAAGCCCAGTTGTTATAACAGCCCATAATGCACCTACAGCTGATTGGCGAGGGGCGTTAGTTTATATTAACGATCTAGAGGGTAAAATTACTAAAATAAATTTAACTTCTAAAGGTACTCTATATGAGCAACAAACTCTTATGAACCTTGAGGCAGATAATAAAAATAAAAGATATAGTTTTTTTGAAATGGAAGCTGCAATTGGGGCAGACTCTGGAAATCTTTGGTTATTTGGTGGAACGGGTAATTTTAATAGAATATCAGAAACTGAAGGAGAAGATGGTAAAAGTGAAATGGATAATATTGTTTATGGTATTAGAGATAGAGATTTTCCAAACTTTATTTCAACAGCTACAACGCCACTCCTTAGTGGAAGTGATACATTTGTCCTAGACGCTGCTACTGCTTTAGCGCAGGACAACTCTCCAAGAATAAGCAAAAGTTCTGATTGTGTAAATACGACAGGTACTGATTACCCAACTTGTAATGTAACAAAAAATAAAGATGCATGGAGATATCACTTAGGTACTCCAGACATAAATCCCAAATCAACAACAGGTAATAAGTTTAGAAAAACTTCAGCTGCACCCACTATTACTAAAGGAAAAGTTTATTTTCCAGTATATGAACCAAACACAGAAGAATGTAGCTTAGGAACTTCATTCGCTTGTACTTATGATGATGAATGTGGTTCATTAGATTCTATGCATATAGATCCATCTGTTGCTAAGGGTAGCTGCTATGAGGTTGGAGCTGGTATTTTATCGAGATTTGTTGTCTTTGGAGGAAGTCTATTTGCTAACCTTGCTGGGCCATCTGAGAGTAGTGAAACTCTAGTTGAAATCTTAGCTAGTGAAAAACAATTTAGATCATTCAGAAACTCATGGAGAGAAAATTTTTAATAAAAAAATTTATTCTAAAGATCTTCCTCTAATATCAGTNGTCAGTTGTTGATANACAATAACGGATACGACCTCTAAGTTTTTTATTACCCTATTATAATCAAAAGACCAATCTACAGAGGAACAATTTAGTTCTTTGTAATAATAAACTTTAGCTTTACCTATCGATGGATCAATTTCTTCAGAAAGAACATTTAATATATTAGTTTTTTTATCGATGGCAAAATTATATCTACAGACATTTGCAGTTGTCCAATAAAGAACCACTGAGATTAAAATAGCAACGAATGACATTAGTTTGGTTAAACTCATTTAATACTATCCACGACAACAATTGTTAAATCATCTTTTTGTATTTTGCCAGACTTTACAATATCTTCAACGATTAATCTTAGTCTTTGATTGTTTGGTTTATCTTGATATTTTTTTATATATTCTTGAAAACCTTCGGCACCCAACATTTCACCTGAAGGATCTTTAATTTCAGTTATACCATCAGTAAATACATACATAGAGCTATCTGAAAAGTTAATTTTAGTTTCTTTATATTTTATTTTTGGCATTATTCCTAAAGGAGGGTCAGCCTCGACAAAGTTTGAAAACTTTTGTTGATTATCAAATATAAGTGGTGGTTCATGACCCGCATTTGCTAAAAGCAATTCCTTTTTATTGCTATCATATATTCCAATCAACATAGTTACAAACATTCCTCTTGCGGCAGTTTCACAAATTTCTTTATTTAATAAATTTAACAAGTCCGAAGCTGAAAAAATTGTTTTGCTTAAGCATCTATATAAACTTGATGCCTTTGACATTAATAAAGAGGACTTTATACCTTTACCTGATACATCAGCAACTCCAAAACCATATCTTCCTTCTCCAATCTCAGAAAAATTATAAAAATCTCCGGAGACAACTTTTGCAGGAATATTTATTCCAGCAATTGGAAAATTATCTTCTTTATTTTGTGACAACAATGTCTTTTGTATTTCTCCTACAATCTCTATTTCTTTTTGCATTCTATTTTTTTCAATTAATTCTTTTGCCATTTTTGCATTTCGAATTGCTAAAGCTGCAGGAGCAGACAATGTTTCAAGAAGTTTTCTATCATTTTCTTCAAAAAGTTTAGCAGAAGTTTTTTTATTCAGACAGTGAATTACTCCAATACATTCATTCGCAGCAATTAATGGCGAACAAAGAACCGAGTAAGTTGTAAAATTTGTTTTGTTATCTAAATCAAAATAAAACTCAGCAATCTCTCTTACATCTTTTCTTACATCTCCAACCCTTATACATTTTTTTTGNAGAACTGCTTTACCCATTACACCTTGAGTTAATGGAATTTCATATTCATCTAAATAAGATTGGTACTTTGATGCTATGCATTGGAAGACTTGTTTCTTATCTTCAATTAAAAAAATATTTGCAGCTTGAGCATTTAATCTTTTTATAATTACTTCTAAAGCTGTTTGCATAGTCTCATTTAAATCTAAAGAGGTAGCGAACTCTTGATTCATTTGTGTAATGATGGCCAAATCTTGATTTGAAGTATTATCTTCCTTCTTTGGCTCTATTTTTTTTGATTTAAAAAACATTTTTTATAATTGGCATTCTAATGCTTTTTTGGTATTTTTAACAACAATGGAATTAATAATTAATTCACCAAGTTTCTATTTGCACATTCAAGATGCAGTAGTTTTTATTCAATACTGCATTGATGGTCTTATAAGTGTTGCATCGCAATTTAAAATCTAATTAGTGATTTTTATTTTCTTTTTTATTTTAGGAAGTATCTGGGGAAGTTTTTCTAATGTTTGTATAATTAGATTACCAAAAGAACAAGGAGTTGCTATTAGTCGATCTTCCTGTCCTAAGTGTAAAAAAATAATAAGATGGTATGATAATATTCCTTTAATCTCATTTTTGATTTTAAAAAGAAAATGCAGGAATTGTGATTTTAAAATAANTTTTCAATACTTTATTGTTGAACTAATTGGNGCTTTAAGCTTTTGTCTCATTTATTATGTATATGGTCTTAGTTTTACGACCTTATTGCTTATAGTTTTGAGTATATTCTTTATTATTATCTNCTTTATTGATCTAGAACACTACATCATTCCAAATGAGCTCACCTTTCCATTAATGTTTTTAGGTTTTATAAAGTCTTTTTATCCAGGTTTAGACNNAGAATTATTTCCAAATTTTGTGAATTCTTTGATTGGTGGANTAGTTGGATACTTAATTATATGGACAATTATATTTTTATATAAAAAAATTAGAAACAAAGAGGGAATGGGATTAGGTGATGCCAAGCTTTTATCTGCAATAGGATTTTGGTTTGGATGGGTTAGCGTACCAATTGTAATTTTTTTTTCATCTATAATAGCATTATTATATGTCGCACCAACTTTGGTTACTAGATCAAGAAATTTATCAACTCAAATTCCTTTTGGACCGTTTATTATCCTAGGATCTCTGNTATATATAATTTTGGGAGATCAAATAAAACTTTTACTATTTAATTTTTAATAGACATCTTAAAATTTATGAGACTAATAACTTATTTATTATTTGTAATATTTTTATTTAGTCAAAAATCTTTTGCATCAAAAATAACATATGAAGAAATTCTAGATAATCCATCTGATCTAGAACTAAATTTAAATTATGCCAAGCAACAAGAAAGCGAAGGTAACTTAAAACTTACAATTGCTACCTTAGAACGATTAAGTATGCTTTATCCAAAAAATGTAGATATAAAATTATATTTACTTTCTATTTTAGTTAACATGGATTCGAAGATTAAAGTTGACCTGATGTTACAAACTTTATTAAACGATCCTAACACAACTGATGAAACAAAAAATGCAATAGCAGAGTTGTTAGTTGATAAAAATCAAATTCAAGAAAAAGAAAAAAAACAAACTTGGTTTGCTTACCTTGATCTTAAATATTCTCAAACAGAAGAAAACAATATTAGTGCTACACCTAACTCAAAACATTGGTACGCAGAAAATACACTACTACCATTTTCCTCTCCAGACGATATAACAATAGTTGGTTATGATAAAACTTATAAAAGAGGTGGTGCGTTTACTTATGGTAAAAATTTAAATGATACTTCATCAATTTTTTTNAACCTNGGTCTTGATATAAATACTANTAATAAAAAANTTAAAGGTGANAGNGATATCACATCAGGATCANTAAGTTATTTTAAAGCAATCCGNAATCACTATTTGTCTCCTTACTTCTATTACAATGATGCAAATTATAGAGGTCAAGAAGATTATATATCTCAGGGTGTTGGATTTAATAATACTTTTATAATTAATGAAAAAATTAATTTAAATTATTCTATTAATTATTCAGAAAGTAAATATAGAAATGGAATTGGTTTTATGAAAGCAAGCAACAACGATGCTGAAACCTTAGCAAGTAATTTAAGATTTAATTATAATATTTCAAACAAGACACAACTCAGTGCAAAAATTATTAAAAGTAATATTGAAAGTGCTAAAGCCTATGATGGTTATGATAGTGATGGCGTAAGTATTTCCGCAACAACAATTTTTCCAATTGGAACTCTTTCATTCCGTAGTACATATTTAGAAAATGAATATGATGAACGAGAAANTNNAGTANACTCATNACTTGATAGACATGATGAAAGTTATGCAACAGTTTTAAGCTTAAACGGCCAAGTGAATCAAATTATACCGATGTTACGATCTATTAACATGGATAATAGTATATTTTACAATTTGACTTTTAAAGACTCTGATGTACGATCTACTATATTGAATCATGATATATCTAGAAAATTTTATACCATGGGTCTAACTAAAAGAATAAATTTGAATAATATTTTAAAGAATGAATAAAATTATTAAAAAAACACTGATATTTTATACCTTTTTAATGTTTGTATTAAGTACAAGCGTTTCATTCTCAAAGGAATTCATAGGAGTAATAGGTGCAGCAATTGGTGAAATTAAAAACCAAAATCAAGAAATATTAATAACTGGCTCTAAAGTTTTTTATGGGGATACAATATTAACTAGCAAAGCTTCTAATGCACAAATACTTTTTCTAGATCAAACAGTTTTAACCTTAGGTGAAGATACGGAATTAACAATAGATGATTTTATTTATAATTCTGAAACACATGACGGAAACTTTGTAACAGAAGTTAAGTCAGGAACAGTTAAATTTATTACAGGACAAATAAGTAAATTAAATCCAGATAATTTAGAAGTTAAATTGCCAGAAGGTACATTAGGTGCAAGAGGAACTGAATTTGTTGTACTTTCAGAAAAAAATAAAAAGAGTACTATAGTTTTGCTAGGGCCAGGACCTAACAACTCTTTAGGTATGATACCAGGTAGTTTGCAAATATCAGATGGAAATAATATGGTTAGCATAACCAATCCAGGTTATCAGGCGATGATAGAAAATTAAATTTATGAAAAGAAATACTTTAAAAATAATTATAGCTAGCACTTTACTAAGTTCTGCATCTTATGCAGACATTTCAAATATAACACCAGCGAGTACTGCATCACTTTCTCAGATCGCTTCATCTCTAAGCCATTCAGTTTCAAACGTTGACAATAATATTAATGTTGAAACAACAACTAGTAATATAATTAATACAGCTGATTTAAAAAAAGATATTAAAGAAGATGCAGAAAAATTTGATTTACAAGTTGATGCTGATGCAGCAGAAATATTACAAGCATTTTCAGGTGGCGAAGGCTCTGGTGAAATAACTGAAGGAATAAAAGATGCAAAGGAAAACGTAAATACAGATAAGTTTGGTGATGATCATGTTCCAACATTAGACCAAGATACTATAGAGTATGATACTGGTTGGATGACATTAACAAAAGTTACCTCTTACGATTCTAAAACTTACAGCAGCAGCAATGATGTTTTTGATTCATCTGCAACTCAGCAGGCTAGAGGTCGTGTGTACGTTAATTTTAAATTACAAGAAATAAGTGCAGATGTTTATGCGAAAATAACTAGAACAGGTGGAACAGAAAAATATTATACATATAATTCTGGAACTGCATCATTTAATTCAGTACCTATTGTTGCTAAAACAGTTAAAAGATTTGATCTTACCGAAGGTCAAACTGATCATGATATGTTTGACGGTGCACAAGATACAATGCTTGCATCAAATACAACTTTACAATCTTCTGAATTTTCTACAACTCAAGAAATGATTGATTTGTACAATCATGATACTTCAGATAGTGATGCAGAGTCTGCAATTTTTACATACGGAAAGTTTACTACTGCAACAGCTGCAAGTGTAGGTCTTGGATCAATGGCATTTGAAGCTGGACACGCGCCTGATGGAGCAAACGAAGCAACATTTGCCGGAACTGTTGAGCGTCTAGAAGCAGAAGCTNNACTTGTTGGAAAAGCAATGAAGTAATTATAAAAAAAAATATTTAAATTTTTTATAAAAACAANTTTCTTTAANAAAATTTNAAAAAAAANCTTAAAATTTTNTCTTTNTTCAAAAAAAAGACTAAAAATTTAAAATTCAGTCAAAAAATAATTCAATTTTTGATTGTAATCTGAAAAAAACCGAAATTTTT
>NZKC01000055.1 GCA_002692475.1 Candidatus Pelagibacter sp. | reverse complement strand
AACTATAACCAAATATCATATTGGTATAGTTAGTTTCATTTTTTGGAATAGTTCCATAAAAGTTTAAAGTTAACGACTCCATATCACTACTTTGGTCTGTAAATCTTACTTTAGAGTCATTTTGAGCATACCTTAAGGCAAAACCAGCAAACTTATCATCTCCAAATTTTTTATCCGCACCAAAAGTTAATCCTGACGTATGAATACCTTTTGGTCTATCAGTTATAGTTGCATCCTGTTTTCCCATTGAAACATCCCCTGTACTCCAAAATGACCATGTTGAACTTTTGATTTTAGATGAATTATTATCTAAAGATGCCTGAAGTTTATTTGTTAATGATGCCAAAATTGGATTATAAGATTTCAGATTAATATTAAAGCTATTTAAATTTTCGTTATCTCTATTTCTTTTAATCCACTCAAAACGCTTGAACATAGTTGAGTTATTAAAATGGATATTTTTTTTAGCAGTTTCAACATGGGACCCTATACCGGATACAATATCGGTACGGCATGCACCAATACCAAAAAAACAAGATAGCTTTATTTGTGCAAGGGAGTCTTGACCTATTGCTGTTGGTCCACCCAGTTCACTAATCAAAAATAATTTATCTCCATTTGGAGATATTGCAAATCCTTGCGTATAGTCAAATGTANNATTTCCTGAGCCATCATGAAAACCGGAGGTAACGATTGAAGACCCAACAAATTTCAATGTTGATGTATCGAATGGAACTGCCAGTTTGAACTGAAAAATCATATCAGTAAANNTAAAATTTTGATTTTCTTTATTAAAGTTGGTTATAAGTAGTACAAACATCATTGAACCATCTTTACTAAACATAAGACTTTTAGGAACATCATTGGTGTTAGTGTCAGCGTTACTAACTATAATTGAACTTAAATCTGTGCTTCTTANNAGGGTTGAACTTGTTACATCGTAAGCATTATCTAGAGTAAATTCTTTTAAAATTTGATTTGTAGTAGCGTCAGGTATTGTAAATAATTTTGTACCGTCTTCATTAAAGTCAAAATTTTCTTCCAAAGCAGTTTCAGATCCAGCTACATAATTTATTCCTTTTAAAGTAAATGGAGTAGGAAGATTAAATTCATATATTTTATTCCCTTGACTCGAAACAAATACTTTTGTGCCATCATTNTTAAACCTAATTTCTGAACATCTTGTAGNTGAGCCTGTTTTACCAGCTAAGTTTCTTAGCGCATCAGACCTATTTGTTTGAGTGTGTGTTTGTGTAAAATCAAATGGTACAGAGAGCGTAATCTCTATTATACATTTACCTACTAATTCACCATCATCTTTATTTGTTACAAAAGCTTTTAAGCCATCATTGCTAAAAGCTATGCCAGTCGGGTTTTCAAATGCATCCTGTCCTATAGCATCACCATCCTCATCTATTAAGCTTGAGGCAACAGGCCTTACACCAGCTTCAACTTCAAAAGTAAGCTCAGCTTTTACCTCAAAAGCAAATAATAAAAAAAACAAAAAAAAATAAAAAAATTTGAAATTTTTCATAATTAAATAAATTTTATTTTAATGCAGGCTTTAAAAGCTTCAACATTTTTTTTAGAATGCACTATTTCTAAAAAGAGGTTGAAACTTCTATATTTGTATCGTGATCTAGAGAATTATCAAAAATTTGATTATGATTTATTGAATAATCTAAGCCATTTACATTTTTCTGATAACTTAAAGTTGATTGATGATTATTTAAAGGATTGTAATTAAATGCAAATTGATCATCCTCTTCTTTGGATCTACTTATTTTAAAAATAAATGTATCTCGATCACTTTTCGATTTACCATTTTTTTTAATACTCATAATTTTTTCAAAATTTGATGAAAAAGTAAAACCGTTTAAATATATCATTTCAAAACCAATATTATATTTCAAATTTTTATTTGTATGTTTTCTAATTACGTCTTCACTCACATGTGTTTCATCTTCATAGATATATTTGTAACTATTGTCAGGCGAAAAATCGTAAAGAAGTTCTAATCCACCCATTGGCTGTAAAGAACCCGCCTCAGTTATATATTTATCCATTTCAAATAAAAAACCAGCTGCAAGCTCTCCACTTTGAAAAGTATCTTTTTTATAAGTAATATTTTTTATTAAAGGATCATTTGTGTTCCTAATAAAATCTGTCATTTCTGATAATTGCGTCACTCCAAGATCAAACTTTAAAGAAGGTGTTGTATTAAATTTACCAAATTTATTTTTTGTTCTAAAATTTATTGATGTAAANGCTTGTTTTCCATTTCTTTCACCAGANAATTTAGATTGATAAATATGGTCAATATTTAAAAAACTTACTCCAAATACCATATTTGCATATGTATTTTCATCGGTGGGTGCAATTCCATATAAATTTAAAGTAAGCGATTCCATGCTCACATCTTGTTTTACTTTTTTGATATCACTACTACTTTCACCGTATCTTAAAGCCAAACCAAAAAAATTTTTATCACCATATTTTCTATCTGCACCAAGTGTTAGTCCTCTTGCACTTATATCCTTTGGTCTTGCATTTTCATCTTGACCAAATTTACCGACATATATGTCTCCAATACTCCAAGACGACCATTTGGATTGTTTCTCTTCATTGTTGATATTACTTATAAGTGAGGCAATGTTTTTTCTTGTAGAAGGCTCAAATTTTTTTGCCAAAACATCTACTAATGGGTTTTGATAGTTAATATTTATATTATGCGCACTTAAATTTTCTTCGTCCCTGTTTCTTTTAATCCATTCAAATCGTCTGAAAATAGTTGATATGTTTATACTAATATTTTGTTTTGCCATCTCTACTGTCGTACTTACAACAGAGGTTGTTGCAGATACACACTCAGCTAATCCATATGGGCATTCTAAGTCAAAACGGTTTACTTGGTCTACACCAGCCCCACCTTTTGTTTGTACCATAAACAACATCATGCCATCTGGAGAAAAACTAAAACCTTTAGGTATACCTGTCTTATTAGTATTTGAAGTTATATTCCCAAAACCTTCTACATTCCATCTACCGATTTTAGTTGCTGTAGAAACATCAAAACTTTTATCTAATCTAAATTGATAAATATAAGAATGAGGAAATTCAGTTCCTACCTGTCCTCCATTAATAATCAATACAAACATTCCAAACCCATCATCACTAAATTCAACATCTTTCGCTTGATCGTTTGTTGAAAGTTTACCTACTTCAATACCTAGATCACTTAGATCCACTTGATGAATTTGTGTTGATGAACTAAAATCATGAGCACCAGGCAATTCGAAAGTAGTTAAAACTGGTTCATTATTACTTCCATCAAGTGTATAAACTTTTGTTCCTTCTTTATTAAAAGCTACACTATTTATAGGACCATCAAATGAAAGTTTGCTATCGAATGTTAAGCCATCAAGATCAAAAGCTGTAGCAGCATTAAACTTTCCTAATTCTCCATCTTTGTCTAAAATAAAAAATAATTTTCCATCATCTCTGATTGTTAAGTTTTCTAATTCATCATCTATTGCAGTAGATGAAACTGTTCTTGGATTTGATCCATCAATATCAGCGCAGGTTGCATCTTGAGCAGTCATTTTATCTGTCGATACTTTAAAAGCTTCGCTTACTTTGTTCATACTTAAAGTATTACTATCCATATTAGTGGTTGTTATATTTACTGTAAAAACTGTTAAACCATCATTACTAAATACAACATCCTGCGGGTCTTCAGTTCTATCTTTTTCAAGAGCTGTTTCATTACCACTTGCTAAGCAAGTCAAGCTATCATGTGCAATGTTACCACCAGGAATTAATCCATCTACCCATCTCACGTTTAGTTCGCGAGCTACTACGAAATTTGGAATAATAATCGAGATAAAATAAAGTAATATTATTATACCAGTTTTTTTCATCATGGACTATTTTAGTGCAGGCTTTAAAAGCTTCAACATTTTATTATGTATGGATTTATTAGCTGAAATTAAAACATTTCCTGCTTTAATTGCACTTTCATTATTCCAAGTAGATGATATTCCACCTGAGGCTTGAATGATTGGAATCAATGGATGTATATCCCATATCTTATTCATACATTGAATAACAACATCAACTCTTCCTTCACAAAAATGAGCATAGCTTAATGCATCTGCACAAGGAAATTGCATTAACTTTAAAACTTTTGGAATTTTTTTCTGTTTGTTTAATGTAAGCCACCCGTGAAAGGCACCTGACACTTTCATATTATTAGCTGTTGCTTTTTTATTTACTGTTAGTTTTCTTTTNTTTCCATTTTCAACAACGTATGCAACTTTATTTGAAATATTNTAGTAATACTTTTTAAGAATNGGAAAATTTGCNAAACCTAAAANTGGTTGACCTTTATAATTTAAAGATATTAAGTTACTCCAGGTNGGGTTCCCAATTACATAAGATCTTGTTCCATCTATTGGATCTATTATCCAAGCATAATCACTTGATGATNTTTTATAACCAAACTCTTCACCAATAATTTCNTGTGATGGAAACTTACTTTTTATTTTTGAGCGNATAAATNTCTCAAATGCTTGATCAGAACTNGTTACTGGATCGTATCCTTTNCCTTTTAATTTGTTCACAACTTTGAAGGGTTTATCCAATTTTTTAAAATAAAATTTNGTTAAATCTTTTGCAAGAGTGTTCAAAAANTTAGCGAAAATTCTTAATTTTTTTGGACTTAGTTTTTCCATGGGGACGACATACTATTTATCTTGATTAAAGTAAATTTTTAAATAATGCTTGATAAATCTTATGAAAATCGAGCTAAGTAATAACAAAGTTTATTATAACAATGGGACCTCTGTTGAAGAAATTCACCCTTTTTGGCTTAGAGAAAGAGCTAACGGAGANAAATTTTTAGATGAAAAAACNCAGCAAAGACTTTTTGATCCAACTTCACTGAGTGTAGATGTGGGGATTAAAAATGCTGAAATTAAAAATGAAGTTTTAGAAATTAACTTTAATGATGGAGTTAATTCAAAAATGAATATTAATTCCATTGCTCAAGAATTTTCTAAAAAAGATNATGTGATTAGTTCAATAGGTAAAATAAAATGGGACTCTAATTTAAAAAATATTAAAAATTTTGATTACAAAACTGACTTATCTGANTCNAAAGAGATGTATGATGTTTTAACAACTTTCTATAAATATGGTTTTGTTATTATTAAAAAGGTTCCAACTGAAAATAATTATTTAGTAAAATTTGCAAATTCCATAGGTAGTGTCNGAAGAACTAATTTTGGTGANCANTTCAATGTAAAATCTAAACCAAGCCCAAATGATCTTGCTTATACACCACTTCCTTTAGCACCTCATACAGATAATCCTTATCGCAATCCTGTACCATGTATTCAAATATTACACTGCATTGTAAATGAAGTTAATGGAGGCTCCTCTACTTTGGTTGATGGATATAATGTTACGGAAACTTTGAAAAAAGAAAATCCTGATTTTTATAATATTTTAACTCAAGTAAAAGTCCGTTTTAAATTTATTGATAAGGATGTCATTCTTGAAGATTGGTCTGAATTAATTAAATTAGACGAGTACAAAAATTTTAAACAAGTAAGATTTAGTCCAAGACTTGATTTTGTTCCAATATTAGAAAAAAAAGAATTAGATCTGTATTATAGAGCACGAAAGAAATTATCTGATTTATATAACTCTGAAAAATTTAGAATTCAGTTCAAACTTGAACAAGGCGATTTATTAATGATGGATAATTATCGATTGTTACATGGTAGAACAGAATTTGATATAAATGAGGGAAATAGATTTTTACAAGGGTGCTATATTGATTTTGATAGTACCGAAGGTAAGTTAAGACACATTAAAAGAAAATTTAATTTATAAATCTTCGATTTCTTTTTCAGCTTTTGCAATAGATTTTTCATAATCTATAGCCATTTGATCTGCTGAAATAATTTTAACATCCATTATACCAAAAAAATTTAACATCAATTTAAGCCAAGGTGTTAAAAAGTCTTCCTCACTGCCTATTTTTGTGCCTCCTGATGTAATTACTAAATAAGCTTTTTTATCCTTTAATAATCCAATTCTCTTTCCATCCGGAGTATATTTAAAAGTAGTATTAACTCTTGCAGCTAGATCTGACCAAGCTTTTAATGTTGCTGGNGGTCCAAAATTATAAATAGGAGCTGAAATTATTATCACATCACTATCTTTTAACTCCTCAACAAGCTTATCNGACAATTGAAACATTTTTTTATGTCCATCTGTCTGTTTATCTTCTGGAATTTTCATTCCAGACTCTGTAAGTCCAGAAACAAAAAGCATCTCATCATCCAAATCTCTATAAATAACCTCATCGTCTGGTTTTTTAATTTTATTTATTAATTTTTTTGCAAGGCTCCTTGAAATTGATCCTTCTTTTCTAGCACTAGAGTCTATTTGATAAATTTTCATAAACTATCCTATATTTTGTAAGAACGGCAAATACCTTAATAAATAAAATCCTAAAGCTTGCAACTGATTTGTTAATATTAGTAATCCAGTTACTAATAACAATATACCTCCAGTTTTAACAATAATATTCATTTTTTTTTTAATGTTTTTTGAAACAACTAAGAATTTTTGTAATAAATATCCTGATAGAATAAAAGGTATTGCCAGCCCCATAGAATAGAAAAATAAGAGTAAAATTCCTCTATTTATATTATCTTCTGTTGAGGCTAATGCTAATATTGAACCCAAGATAGGGCCTATACAAGGTGTCCATCCAAATCCAAATGCAAAACCAACTAATATAGGACCGAAAACTCCAATATTTTTATCTGAATGAATTCTTTTTTCGTAATTAAGAAAACTTATATTTATAACTCCTAAAATTTGTAGTGAAAAAATTATAATAATAAGACCAGCAAAAATTCTAAGTTCATTAGAATTATTTAATAATAATTTTCCTATATATGTAGCTGCTGCCCCAAAAATTATAAAGACTATGGAAAAACCTAATGTGAAGAAAATTATTGGAATTAAATTAATATTTTTTCTCTCAACTAACTCATTTAATGAACTTCCAGATATATAAGAAATATAACCAGGAATAAGTGGCAATACACAAGGGGATAAAAAACTGATCAAACCAGCACTAAAAGCAATAAATAATTCTAACATTTAACCAGTATTTTTCATTGCTGCTGATATACCTGCTATAGATGTCATCATTGCATCATTTAGATATTTTTTATCATCAGATTTTAATTTTTTCTTAGAAAGTTTATTCATAACTACTGCTTGTAAAATATTAAGTACTTCTGAGTAAATATTTCTAACTATGATGGTTGTCCGAAACTCTTTTCTTTGTCTCAATATTTCTTTAGGGGTAATATATTTATTTAGTTTCTTTATAATATCAAATTCTGATCTTAGCTTGTCCCCTACTTCCTTAAGTTTTTTATCAGCCAAATTACTTTCATAAACCTCTGAGATTTCTGGATCAACTTTTGAAATAACCATATCCAGCATATCCATTGTTGAATTGAAAAATGGCCAGTTTTTTTCCATATCCGTAAGTATCTTTTTATATTTTTTCACCGATGAATATTTTAATGCATTACCGGTCCCTAGCCACGCCGGTAACATTAATCTTATTTGAGTCCATGCAAAAACCCAAGGTATAGCTCTTAAACTTTGAATATTATCTACATTTTTTCTTTTAGATGGTCTTGAGCCAATAGATAATTTTCCTAATGCTAGATGAGGTGTGACTGTTTTAAAGTATCTAATAAAATCTGAGTTTTCATTTATATTTCTTCTATAGGCTTCTGTAGATATAGTTGTCATCTTTTCTATTAATTCTCTCCAACTATCTTTAGGTTCAGGTGGTGGATTAAGAGTTGCTTGCATTACAGATCCTATGTAACTACATAAATTATATTTAGCTAAAGGTTCATATCCATATTTTTGTTGAATCATTTCACCTTGGTCGGTAATTCTAATTCTACCGTAAACAGATTTGGGAGGTTGAGATCTCATTGTTGCTTGGATTGGTCCTCCACCCCTACCTGCAGAACCACCTCTTCCATGGAAGAAAGTAAGATCTATTTTATATTTTTTTGCAATACTCAAAACTTCCTCTTGCAGTTTATATTGGTGCCAACTTGCAGATAATTTTCCAGCATCTTTACTAGAATCTGAATAGCCGATCATAATTTCTTGCTTGTTTTGAATTAATTTTCTGTACCAGCTCAAAGAAAAAAGTTTCTCCATAATAGACTTTGCATTTTTTAAATCTTGCAAAGTTTCAAAAAGTGGGACCACTCTTAATTTGTCTTTAATATTTGCTTCTTTTTGCATTAAGTATACTGAAAGTATATCTGAAGCTGCTGAGGTCATAGATATTACATATGCTCCTAAACACTCAGGTGGTTCCTCTGCTAAAACTTTAAAGGTCGACCAAACTTCTTTATTTTCTTTATTTTTAAAATTAAAATTTTTTAAACTTTTTTTATTTTTTTTCATTGCATTGGATAAATATTTTATTTTTTTATCTTCNTTCCAAAGTAAATAATTAGAATTATTTTTTTTCTTTATATATTCAGCTAATACCTGTGAATGTCTTGAAGATTCTTGCCGTATATCCAATTTAGCTAAATTAATNCCAAAACATTTTGCTCGTCTCATTAAATCTAATAAGTCTCCACTTGCAATATTTTCACTTTGGTTTTGCTCTAATGACTCACGAACAACCCTTAAAGGTCTTAAGATCTCCTCTCTAGTTGATAAAAGNTTTTTTTGATTTAATGGCTTTTTTGCAACCAAATGTCTTTCTATATGTCTGTGTGTTAATCTCATTTTATCTCTCAATGGTCTTAGATAAACTCTATAAGGCTCAAAAGTTTTTCCAGTNCTTCTAAGTATTTTCTTTGAACATTTTTCCATAGAAAGACTTCTTATTANCTTTGTTAATCCTTTTTCATAAAGTTTTGCTGCTTCCCATCTGGATAAAAGTATTACTTCTTTGGTTATTGGTGCTGTAACGTTTGGATTTCCGTCTCTGTCTCCACCCATCCAAGAACCAAATTCTAAGGGATTAAAATTTTTTGGTAAGTTTTTACCCATGTGTTTTACAAAGATTGCATTTAANCTTCTATAAACCTTTGGGATTGTNTCCCATAAACTATCTTCTATTACTGCCAGTCCCCATCTTGCCTCCTCAGCAGGAGTTGGTTTAAATCTTTTTAAATCATCTGTATTCCAGATGATTGTAAATTCATCATAAAGTTTTTTATCTAAAATTTTTAATCTAGATGGTTTATGCTTTAAAAGATCTCTTTGATCCATTATTTCTGTAATTTTGTGATATTTTTGTATTAAAGTTCTCCTTTTAACCTCTGTCGGGTGAGCTGTAAGAACTATTCCAATATGAAGACTTTTAGCAATATTATAAATTTTTTGTGGTTTAATTTTTTTATTTTTAAAAAGATTTTCAAAAATTTCCTCAATAAAGATATTTTTATGCTTATCTTTTAGGTTTGAATTCTCATACTCATCTAAATTTCTAGATGCATCTATAGACTCTGTTAAATTTATAAAATTCATAAAATGAGTAAATGCCCTTGCTAATTTAAAAATTTTAATGGAGCTCAATCGTTGTATTTCTGATGTAATTTTTTTAAATCTATTTTTATTGTTAGTATTTTTAATATTTGCTTTAGATAATAATCTGATCTTTTCTACTAAGTTAAAAAAGCTTTCTCCTTCTTGCTTCTTTATGACTCGTCCTAAAATGTTTCCAAGATATCTAACATCGTCTCTAAGAGATTTTGTGGGTATTCTTTCGTAATACAGATCTCTTTTAAGCATTAGTTTTAACCCTTTATTCCTAAATGAGTATATTTAACGTTAAGATAATCTTTTATTGCCATTGATCCACCTTCTCTTCCATAACCAGATTGTTTAATTCCTCCAAAAGGTGCTTCTGCTATTGCAACAAGTGGTGTGTTTACCGCCACTAGTCCTGTCTCCATTAATTCAGATGCTCTATTAGCTTTTTCCATAGAATTTGTGCATATATAACTTGATAAGCCAAGTTCATGGTTGTTTGCTCTTTCAATAACTTCATCAAATGATTTAAAAGATAGCATAGGAACTAATGGTCCAAATGGTTCGACTTTCATAATTGTAAAATCATCTTTTACATTATCGAAAATTGTAGGCTCATAAAAATAACCTTTGTTAAAACCTTTGGGTCTTTTTCCACCTAATAAAACTTTGGCTCCTTCTTTTTTTGTAGTTTCAACTAATTCCTCGACTTCATTTAATCTTTTTTTAGTTGTTAAAGGACCTAGCTGGACACTTGGATCCATTCCATCTCCAATTTTTAATTTTTTTGTTTTTTCTATAAAGAGATTTACAAATTCATCTTTTTTATTTTCTTGAATATAAAATCTATTAGGAGAAATGCACACCTGCCCATTATTTCTAAATTTTGCAGCAATAGCCATATCTGTTGCTTTTTTAATATCCGCATCATCAAAAACAATAAATGGNGAATGGCCACTCAATTCCATTGTAACTCTTTGAACTTTATCTGCTGCTTGTTTTAATATCAGTTTACCNACTCTAGAAGATCCAGTAATAGAAATTTTTTTAATTATATCTGAAGATATGAGCTGCGATGCAATGCTCGGAGGATCTCCTGAAAGTAAATTTACTACACCTGGTGGCACTCCACACTCTCTACAAACGTCTATTAACTCCATAACTGTTCCAGGAGTAATAACATCTGGTTTTATTATTACCGAACATCCTGCAGCAAGCGCAGTTGAAATTTTTCTTGCTGATAAAACTAATGGAAAGTTCCATGGTGTTAGTGCTGCAACAACACCAACTGGTTGATAATAAACGTGTACTCTTGTATCGGGAAATCTACTTTCAACGGTTTGTCCATAAATTCTTTTTGTTTCTTCTGCATTCCACTCAAAAATATCGGCTGATCCTCCTGCTTCGCCCTTACCTTCAGCAAGTGGTTTACCGACTTCTAATGTCATCCATTTTGCAAAGGTATCTTGTTTTTCTCTAATCTTATCTGCAATTTTTCTTAATATATTTGATCTTTGCCAAGGAGCAGTATTTTTCCAAACTTGTAAACCTTTTTGAGCTGACTTCAGCGCAGCATCAACATCATCTGGAGTTGCTTTTGATACGTTGCCTATAATTTCTTCATTAGCAGGNTTTANTACTTCGTAAGTTCCTTTGTCTTTTGATTGTTGCCAATTTCCATCNATNAATTGACCAAATTTTTCGTACATATTTTAGCTTAACATTACCTTTTCTTGTGTCTAGTGTGCAAATAAATCATACCTATTAATAGTTTTAAATCGATATTATACTAAAAAAAAAGGAGANAAAAATGAAAGCATATATAATGGGNAGCTATACCGAAAAAGCTTTTCAGGGATTTNTAAAAGACCCTACAAGTGATAGAAAAGCTGTTGTTGAACAATTAACTAAAGCTGTTGGTGGAACAATACATAGTATGGACATTGTGAGAGGTTCATATGATTTTATTGTAGTAGCAGAATTTGGATCTTTTGATGACTTTGCTGCAATTAAACTTGTCACAGAAGCTTCAGGTGCCGTAAAAAACTTATCTATTTTAGAAGCTATTGATTTTACNAAAGCTACANCAAAAGCTAGTAAAATTGGCTATAAAGCTCCAGGGCAATAAAGATAATTTATTTTCTTTCGTCGTTATCAACGACTAAGCAGATTTCTGATTTAGTCAGAAATCTGCGACCTGTTCCATTATCTAATGAGAACATGCCACCAATTCCTTTTACAGCATCAATTGTAAGATCCGTATGTTTCCATTTTTCATATTGATCTCCATTCATGTAAAATGGAACGCCTCCAATTTCTCCTAACTTAATATCATTATCTCCAAGAGGAAATTCTCCTTCTTGAAAACACATAGGAGCNCTTCCATCACAACAACCNCCNGATTGATGAAACATTAACTTTTCACCNTACTTNTTTTGNAGTTCAGATAGCAAATTCANTGCTGAGTTAGTTGCAGATACTTTCATTTTTAAAGTACGGCCCATGATATAGAATCATGGGCCAGTATATATTATTGATTAAAAGAAGCCTAATTTTTTNTCAGCATAAGAGACATGCAAGTTCTTATTCTGTCTGTAATGATTAAGCATCATTTTGTGNGTTTCTCTTCCNACACCAGATTGTTTGTAACCNCCAAATGGTGAGTGAGCTGGATAAGCATGATAACAATTAGTCCATACTATTCCTGCTTGTATCTCTCTNCCCATTCTNTAAGCTNNNTTACCATTTCTAGTCCATACCGCTGCTCCTAAACCATAAAGAGTATCATTAGCAATTTTTAGTGCTTCTGCTTCATCTTTAAATTTAATCACAGATACAACAGGTCCAAAAATCTCTTCTTGNGAGATTCGCATGCTGTTATTAGCTTCAAAAATAGTAGGTTGGATGTAATTACCTTTTTCCANTCCACTATTAAGCTTACCAACACTGCCTCCTGTTAGGACTTTAGCGCCTTCTTTTTTACCAAGCTCTAGATAAGATTTAATCTTCTCCATTTGCTCTACTGACGCTTGAGCTCCAATCATGGTTTCCATTTTTAAAGGATTGTCTTGAACAACAGCTTTAGTTCTTGCAATAGCTCTTTCCATGAATTTATCATAGATAGACTCTTGNATTAAAGCTCTACTTGGACAAGTACAAACTTCACCTTGGTTAAGATTGAACAT